>JAURQB010000155.1 GCA_030836365.1 Bdellovibrionota bacterium
GGTGCTGAGTTGGATCTTGGCGGTGAAGGCGCAGACTTGGATCTTGGCGGTGAAGGTGCTGAGCTGGATCTTGGTGATGAGGGTGCTGAGTTGGATCTTGGCGGTGAAGGAGCAGACTTAGATCTTGGCGGTGAAGGAGCTGACTTGGATCTTGGCGGTGAAGGTGCAGACTTAGATCTTGGCGGTGAAGGCGCAGACTTGGATCTTGGCGGTGAAGGAGCTGACTTAGATCTTGGCGATGAAGGTGCAGACTTAGATCTTGGCGATGAAGGTGCTGAGTTGGATCTTGGCGGTGAAGGCGCAGACTTGGATCTTGGCGGTGAAGGTGCTGAGCTAGATCTTGGCGGTGAAGGCGCAGACTTAGATCTTGGCGATGAAGGAGCTGATTTAGACTTTACAATGACAGAAGCATCTAGTTCTGAACCAGAGGCAGGGATTATTGATCAGTCACAAGAGAGTGCAGATCTTATCAGTGACTCCGAAGAAACGGGTGATATTAATTTGAATATTTTGGAGGATCAAAATGAGACACCGTCCGATGAGGTTCAATTAAAAAGTTCAAATGATGAAGGTCAATTAAAAAGTTCAAATGATGAAGGTCAAGTCGTTGAAGAATTCGATTATAAAACGAGTATGATTGGACAGCATGAGTTAGACCGGGTCAGCGCTGTTGAAACTGACATTGAAGATAATGTGGAGGATTTAGGTGTAGGGGATGATGCAAGTTTTTTCAATGAACCAGAAGGAAGTGATCAGTCGAAAAAGTCTGACACTAAATCTGATTTTGAGGGAGATGACTTAATACATGCGAAAGCAGTTATTGAAACACTAAAATCTCAAAGAGATAGTCTCGAGGATGAAAATGCAGAATTAAAAAAGCATTTAATGCGACTGGAAAATGAAAACTCTAAGTTTAAAGAAGAGCTAACAGAGTCAAAAATAGAAACCTCTATTTTTAAGCAAAAATATGAAAAGTTAAATGTAGAGAGAGAGGGTGGAGAAGAAAATCTAAAAGATAATCTACGAATTGCTGAGGCAAAAATAAAATCTCTAAAAGTCCAAATGGAAACCTTAAAAACCAACAATATAATTGACAGGCAGTCAGTATCAAAAAGAGAGAGGGACTTAGAATCTAAGATTGAGCTGATGGAAGTAGATATAGCATCTCAATTAAAGTCCAGAGAGGAAAAGATTCTTGAGTTAAAACGAAAGATAGAGACCTTAGAGTTTAATATGGAAGCGACAGCGCTACAGAATCAAGGCTTGAGAGAGAATAAAAAAATGCTTTCAGAGAGGTTAAGGCTCGTTTCAGAGTCGCTCCGTGGCGCGGGGAGAGTTCTAGATGAAAGTATAGATTTTGAAGATATGTTTGAAGATGATAGTCATGAGGAGCAAGCTTCATAGCTGATAAATACCAGGAGAAAAATTGTTAGTACTTGTCGTTAGTGACTTTCATTTAGGAAAAGGTTCATTTCTAAAAAATGGACAACGGAATCTGCTTGAGGACTTTGATGAGGATGAGAGATTCATTGAGTTTGTTGATTATTATTGTAATGATGAATTCAAAAACCAGCCGGTACACCTCGTTTTAAATGGAGATATCCTCAATCTTATCCAGATTGATTATTATGGGATTTATACTCACATCATGGATGAACAACATTGTGTAAAGTCTCTTGAAAATATTATTGAAGGACATAAAAAATTTTTTAAGTCTTTAAAAAGGTTCTTATCACGTCCAAATAAAAAAATTAGTTATGTAATTGGTAATCACGATGCAGGAATGGCGTTTGAAAAATGCCAAGAACGCTTTAATAAAGAAGTCTCAGGAGAGGTTGGTTTTGCGATGACTTTAGAAGTCCTTGGCGTCCATATCGAACACGGACATCGCTTTGAAGCAATTAATTCTGTTCCTGAAGATCAATACTTTATTAATGGGCCAAATGGAAAAAAAATATTAAATCTCCCTTGGGGAAGTTTATTTTGCTTAAGTATTCTCCCCAAACTAAAAAAAGATCGTCCTTACATTGATAAAGTTAGACCTGTTTCAAGTTATGTTGTTTGGTCCTTAATTCATGATATATTTTTCTTCTTTCGAATGGCCTATGTCGTTATTAGCTATCTCATTAGCTCTAATAGAGATGAATACCTGTCTCAAAATAGAAATTTTAAAACTACCTTAAAAATCTTAAAACAAATTACTATTTATCCAAAGTATGAAAAAAAAGCGCGGAGTATTTTAAGAAAAAACCCACTGCTAAAAATTGTGGTTATGGGACACACACATTTAATAGAGTGGCGTAAATTTCCAGAAGGTAAAATATATTTTAATACGGGTACTTGGAATGCTATTCCAAGTATTGACGCAGCTGCTCATGAAAGTAATTTATCTCTTACTTATGTCATAATCGATATTCACGATAAATCAAATGAAATAATCAGCGCCAAAATGAACACATGGCAAGGCACCTGGAAGCCGTTCCTGGAAAAAGTTAATTTAGAATCAGCTTAAGATAGATGGTTTAATTATTTTGAGAGCGGTGATAAATCAACATGAGAAACGCCATCATTAAAAAAGTTATGGATAAAAACAGTGTTGATTGGGCCCCAAAGCTTTCCTCTATGCGTCCTGCAAGGTAGTGCATAACAATTAGTTTGACCGTCACGATATTCATGATCATCGGTAAATGATTTTTTAATTGTCCTTTAAAGTTTTCAGCAATGTAGTCCATCGCGCAGGGAAAATAGATCGACATGCTTAACCCAATAAAACTGAGATAGATCGGACTATTGGTGATGACGGCCATTATAAATAAGACCAAACTAAAAATAATTGACGCAATTAAAATGATGAAATTTGTTTTTTTTGTTTTGATGAAAGCAAAGATAATTCGCCCAAATGTTAAGAGCATAAAAAAGCTTGATAGGTATGACTGAGCGGCGTTTGAATTATTTAGGCCAATGGCGTTTGTGATAATGATAAATCGTGAGCTCAACAACACTTCAGAGCAAACGTAAAATGATAATATAGATCCTATTAGTAATGTAGAGCTTAATTTATTTATTTCAATTTCAGGAGAGGCAATGGTGTCCTCTTTTTGAGCTTCTTTTAATTTCTTCGTTTTGAGTGAAAGAAAAAATAGAATAATTGGAAAAACGGCAATGACAAAATAAAGCTCTTTGAAACCTTTTCCCCAAGAGGTGAGAAATAGCAAAATAACGGGGGCAAAACCTGAACTAAGACCATATAGACTATGAAGTCCACTGAGAAATTTTCGGCGATCTTGCGCCGGCACAGCTTCATCAATCGATAAGTTCATCGTGATGCTTAGGCCTCCCATCGTGATACCAATTAGGGAGGCTCCGGCCAAGGCGAGAGGATAACTGGGAATGTAGGAAATAGATAAACCAAAAACAATGGCAGCAATAAAGAGCAAAAGAGAAAAAAATCGTTGAGGATTGATAATGCCAAACTTTGGTAGCCAGAACTTAGCTGTCATCGTTGAGAGCAATCCCATAAGTGAGGAGAGGCTAAAAATAATTGAGCCCTGATCATAACTAAGGTTTAGGACTTTTAGAATATCGGGGTAAATTGAACTTCTGGCATTGTCCGCTATTCCCAAACAAAACAGACTAAAGTAAGCGAGAATGACAAGTGGCCAATTAATGCGTTTCATTCATCTCCAAAAGCGTAGCATTTA
>JAURQB010000156.1 GCA_030836365.1 Bdellovibrionota bacterium
GTGTCTACCAATTCCACCACCCAGGCATTGGCAGTATAGTGCTTCAACTGATGGGGATTTGTCAATTGATGAAATTTATATATCTACATTTTATGTTAATTATTTTTGCCGCTTGCAGTACTGAGCAAAAAGTAAATCCAAATAGGCCCGTTGAAACATTACCGTCTTGGTTTAAGACCAAAGAGAGTTTTGCTTTGCGTGACAATGAAGGTTCTTACACTGTTCATCCCTTTTTTGATTCACAACACCATCTCGACCCAAAGTCTAATGGAGTTAATTTCGTTCTAGTGACACCAAAAGGAAGTCCGTTTCTCTACTTTTTAGATCTTTTATCGGGCGGGCTGGTTGTCGATAAAAAATATTGTGAGCAAGAGGATGTGTGGGGTAGAACCTCCGATACCTTAAAGTTACCGCCATTTTCTACTGGTGTTATTCCTCGTTGGCTTAACGCACTGGGTGACCCTCAAGAAGTGATTGTTTTTGGCCGGGATTCATTTTATCGCGCTCAAAATAAAACATTTTCCAAAACCCATCGGGCAAGAATAGTGGGGGGAGTTAATCTCCAGTATTGTCCCAAAAAGTTGTGCCGAGCAGAGGACTGGATAAGTAACATTATTCCTGTAGCTGTTGACCCTCTGGATAGCAAGTTTGAAGACGTTAATTCGATTGATGATCTCAAGGGGAAAGTTACTTGGTCGGAGGTTGTTGTCTTTCTTCAAAATGGGAAAGGTCGAGTTCTGCGTTCTCAAAAGGACCTTCCAAGCTACCGGTTACTATCTGAAATTTCCGCAAAAAGCACAATTAAGTATTTGGAAAATAAATCTTATGAATTTAAGTACGACAAGATGATAAGCATGAGAAATGCTTGTCATCATTTATATTCCTACATTTGGAAGACGACAAAAAAAATTAGAAAGGTTGAGTTAAAATCAGATAAGCAAAAAATTTATGAATTTAAGAAAAAATTTTTTGATCGTAATGTATACACAAAAGAAAAACCAGAAATGGAACCAGATTCATTATTTAGTAGCAAAAAGTTTTCCTCTTTCGCCAGGTGGTTTGAGGAGTTTTATAAGCTAAAAGGACAAGATTTTAAGACGTGCTCAAGATATACAAGAATGGGAAATTTTTCTGTTGATCGAGATCAGTTTTGGTTTTTTGTTTATTTTGATCTGTTTTTTAAGATGCAAGATGTCGGTTTTGTCTATGATTGCGACTCTTCTGCCTGGATTAAAAACTTTAGAAACGTCAAAGGAGATTGGGTATACTCTCAAGGTAAGCTTCTTGAGGAGTGCTCAGATCTTAATATAGATAGAGGTTTTGAAACGGCTATTAATTATATGTTAGATCTACAAAAAAATGATTTAGAGCACTATCGCTTCATTGGATATGATAAATCCCTAGGTGGCTCTCATCAGCCTATTTATAACTGGGTTAATTTTACGGGCAAAAAGTTTCGCTGTATTGATGAAGAAGAAAAAAAAGCAAATGACGAAATGATTGTTCGAAAGATATTTGAGGATATTACCCCCTGGAAGCGTTTTTCTAAAAGAACCAACGGTTTATATGATTTCATATATTAGGGCGTTAGGGCGTTTTTGTTAAAATGACTTTAGGGCTTTTTAAGCAAGCCTGGAGATGGCTTAAATATTCTTCTCTAGAAATATATTCAGCACCAAATTTTTCAGTCACAGGCGTTGTCATTTGTGAGTCAAACAGCAAAACGTCTTCTGATTTGAGAGTGGTCAATAAAGTGAAAAGAGCAAATTTAGAGGCATTATCTTCCATAAAAAACATGGACTCACCTGAAAAGAATCCATTTATGTGAACTCCATATAATCCACCTACTAATTCCTGTTTTTTATTATAAGTTTCAATACAGTAAGCATTTCCATGTTCATGAAGTTCGCAATAGCCCTTAATCATCTCCGGCGTAATCCACGTTTCTTTTGAAAAATTTTTTGAATGATGTCGAGCGCAGTTTTCAATAACATCTTTAAAGCGCGTATTGAATTTACAGTGAAAATTACTTTGTCTCAAAGTTTTAAGCATGTTTTTTGAGACGTTAAACTTATCAATAAATATCACACCTCTTGGGTCAGGAGAAAACCAAGCGAGCGGGAGATCAACTGAAATCGGCCAAGGAAAAATACCGTTTGAGTAAGCATCAAGAAGAATTTTTGGAGTGATAAATCCACCAACCGTCAATAGCCCATCTTCTGTTGCATTTCTAGGATCCGGAAAAATCGATCTCATTGGCTTAATTGCTCAATTAAGTAATTTGAAATAGCAGCGGCGACGAGAAGGGTGCTTTTAGTGCTGGCCGTTCCTTTTTCTCCCATATCTCTAGAAACCCATGGAGCGACTTCCACCATATCTGCACCTGTAAGTTTAAATTTCTCTAGGATTGGAGATAAAATAACCTGCGGCATTTCAGGTGAGAGGCCTTTTGGTTCGGGAGTTCCCGTCGCACTTGCATATTTTTCATCAATAGCATCGATGTCAAAACTGACATAAACCTCATCAATATTTTCTTTTTCTAGGTGATCAATTATTTTTTGAGAGATATCAGGAATAGTCTGATGAGATATTTCATGACTCCAATACTGCTGAACGCCCATTTTTTCTTCCCAATAACTTTTTGTTTGTCCGCTGGAGCGAATGCCCAATTGAATTAAGTTTTTAGGGTTCCCCAGGTCTTCGAGAATTTGATAGGCCCATGTCGCAAAACAATAGTCAATGCCTTGGCGGGCATCCATTAAATCTGTGTGAGCATCAAAATGAATGATGGCGACGTTTTTTCCTAACTTTTTTCGCGAGCGAATCCAACTTCTGACAAGAGGGTAGGATACAGAATGATCGCCACCAATAGAAAAGATTTTTTTGGGACTGCTTTGTTGATTGATCTGATCACAAAAATATTCAGTTAAAGAAAGAGGGGAGATTGGTAAGTGCTTCTTATTGTCGAAAAGAAAATCGCGACACTTTTCAATCGTTTTTTTGTTTAAGTATTTGTCGTGCAGTAAATGAGGAATAATTCGGATATCACCAACGTCTAAATATTGTGCGTGCCCAGGAATGTCTTGAATGCCTTTTCTCACAAACAAGGGGCCCCAGTTTGCACCTCGGTGAATACCGCCTCCACAGTCACTGCAAACACCAAGCAGTAAAGGTTTATCTGTTTGCTCAATATTTTTGAGGCTCTCTCGCCAATGCTGGCGAATTTTTTCTTTGTCAGTATCACCATAAATTTCGCGTTGAACGGATTCAATTATATCCTCCGCTGTTTTTACAGTAAAAACTCCATTTCCAGGAGGGCAAAGAATATCTTCAATATCGTCCAGGTTTATATTCGCTGTATTTGTTTCATTCATAAATTTCTTCCGTCATCTATTATTTTAATTTCAAACTTTCGTATTTTTGCTCAAAGCTGTTGTCATCCATCTGGATATAGTCATCTATCACGGACCGTTCAAAATCAATAATTTTCTCATCAATATTATCAAAAACTCCTGCAACATGACAGCTAACTTTAATGTTCTGAAGCTGGTTAAAATCCTCAAATGGGTAGGGCTCTTTTGGAAAAACATCCAAATAGGCCATCGCTTCTGGCGTGCTCTCTAGGAAGTTAGTTAGGTCTTGAATATTAATTATTTTCCCCCTCGCAGGATTAATGATGGCGACATTACTTTTTAGTGAATTCAGAAACATTTTATCGATCATATTCCTGGATGTGTCCGTCAGGCTTGCGCAAATAAAGATGAAATCTGCTTTCTCTTTTTTATCAAGGTCAATTTTATTTTCACTTGGATCATGAATATAAACATTCGTTAATAGCTGGTTGAGTTTTTTCTCTAATAATTTTCCAATATGTCCATATCCTATAATTAGGGCAGACTTCTCACTTAAATTTGATCTATTCCACTCTCGGCCATTTTGCCAAGTCGCGCACCAAGGTACTGACTGAGACCGCTCAAATAAGCAGGATAGGCAGTAATTCACCACTGCCTCTTGTCGAATACTGTTGCCAAGAATTACTTGAATTCCTAATTTTCTAATCAAGTCTTGTGAAATATTATCGTGTCCAGAGTTTGGGTGAATGATTAATCTTGTTTGCTTTAGATGGCCCTGTTCAAAGAGAGCATCAAGATTGGTATCGGTGTTGGTTATTAAAACTTCCGGAGAGGACTCAAGCGTCTGTTGAAAAAAGCCAAGCGTTGAAAGTTCTTCATACTCCCGGTTTTTAAAACTATCTTTAAAGTAGGGAGAATAATTAGCGCGTGCAATAGTAATGGATTTCATTTTGGCAGATTATCAGACATCTGGTGAGGATCAAACTGGTTTTATCCTGTATTTAATGGGTCTCTATTGACTAGTCGCCTCAATCATTCTAAAAGCGATAAATACGTATTTTTAAGGATTTAACTTATGATCAGCATCAAAAGTCGTCGAGAAATCGAACTAATGAGACAAACCTGTAAATTGGCGAAAAGCACACTTGAGTTTATTGGGCCATATGTAAAGCCAGGGGTTAGTACGGAAGAGTTAAATCAACTTTGCCACGACTATATTATTTCTCATGATGCTTATCCAAGTCCGCTTGATTATCATGGCTTTCCAAAATCTATCTGTACTTCATTAAATGAAGTTATCTGTCATGGTATTCCGTCAAAAAAAGATATTCTTAAAGACGGTGATATTTTAAATATTGATGTAACTACATATTTAAATAAGTTTCATGGTGACACAAATAAAACATTTCTCGTTGGTAACGTATCAGATGAAGTAAAGAAACTTGTCGATATCACCTATAAATGCATGTGGGAAGGAATTAAAGTCGTAAAGCCTGGAAATAGAATTGGTGATATTGGTGCGCGAATCGCTGAGCTTGCTCATGGAGAAGGATACACAGTTGTTGAAGAATATTGTGGCCATGGAATTGGGCGAGAGTTTCATGAGGAACCACAAGTTGTTCACAATGCAAAAGCTGGCACCGGCCCTGTTATGAAACCTGGAATGACGTTTACAATTGAGCCAATGATTAACCTGGGAAGTCGTCACTGTCTTCTATTAGATGATGATTGGACAGTTATCACAAAAGATAAAAAATGGTCGGCGCAGTTTGAGCACACAATCCTTGTCACAGACGATGGGTATGATGTTCTAACTCTTAGAGATGAAGAAAAATAAGCTGATGAGTACAGATCTATTTTCCTTGGATGAGTTAGAAGTTGGCATTAAAAAATATTCGCTTGAAACGAACGACTCTTCTTTGTGGATTAAGATAGATTCAGAGCACAAAATATTGGATCTTGCTCACGATAAACTCGACCCACAAAAACTCGCGCTACTTAAAGACTATTTTATTTTCAAACATGCCGATAAACTTATTTCTCTTAGTGTCGGGTTACTTTATCAAATAGTTCAAAAAAAAATTATTGACCTTGATATTAATAATGGGCCAGAACTTGATGAATACGAAGATTTTATCGATCAGGTTGAGCTTCAAGAGCACCCCGTTTTTATGTTGCCTATAGAAGAACTTCGTCAGTTGGCCATGTTCATCAAATATCCTGACACAAAGTCAAATATTCTATGCTCTCCTTTTGAAGGTCATCTCATTTGTCGCTGTTTTGGTGTGTCGAGGGAAGTGATTGAACAATTTATAAGTGAGAACCCTGATTTATCTCTTAAAGAAATTAACAGCAGCCTTTCTGTCGGTACAGGGTGTGGAAGTTGCATGACGGATTTAAAAAATTGTATTGAACTTTTTGAGCAAAAACAAAATCCATCACCAATTGAGTGGATGATAAGTTTTGACTCTCTTGCAAAAGCGAAGGGATATGTTGATTGGGGAGTTTTCCAAGGAATTAGTGGAGAAAATATAATTTCGGTAGAGCTTAAGAGTATGGCCAAGGAAAGCTTTGAGCGTTTTGCTAAAGAGACAGGCCAACAAAGTCTCAATTTTCAATATGTCGCCAAAAAAAATTAACTATTTAAAGCGTCACATTTATATTTCAAACGAGTTAGGTTCGATACTTCATTTAATATTTTTTTGATGACAACAAGGGATTCTCTTTCTGTGTGTTGGGCTTTTATATCTTTTAAATATTTTTCACGTTCCAAATAAGCTTCGTAACCAGGGATGAGCTTTTTTAAGCAATACGGTGATTTAATCTCTATCTGCACATAAGAGATGAGGTTTAAAAAAATCTGATAATTTTTTGAAATAAATAGTTCGACTTGAGAAGTATAAGAGGTGAGTACCCAATCATTTCCGCTTATTTTAGGAATGACGAATATTTCACCACTATCCAGCAATAGGTGGCGTAAAAAAGTGAGAGCTTGGTTTGAAGATTCACATACTTTTTTTTGAAAATCAGCGTTAAAAACGAGTTTATTTTCAATTGCCAAAAGATTAATGACCTCTTGGTTTAATTTATACAAAGGTCCCATTATTTTTAGGTCATGATACTTTTGTTCTTCTTTGGCCAAGCATTTAACGATAGGGGAGATATCTGCGTGAGATTGGTTAATTTGCAAAATTAAGCTGAAAAAAACAATTATAAACTTCAAAATTTAACCTTCGCTTGCTTGAAATGAGGCCCTATTCGTTTTAAGACTATGCTATTATTATAACTTAATAAATCAATTGACGGCAAGGTAACCAGCGAGGCAAATACGTGAAAGAGATGAGCTTGATGGAGCATCTAGAAGAGCTTAGAACCACACTTATAAGAGTGATGGTCATCGTGTTAGTTACATTTGTGCTTTCTTATAGTTTTGGTGAGTATATTTCAGAGTTCCTACTCAAACCACTGCGCTCGGTTTTACAAAACTCCGGGAGTGGGCAAATTGTTTACTTAGGACTTCTAGATAAAGTTATTAGCCAACTTCAACTAGCTTTTTGGTCATCGACGGTTCTTAGTTCGCCGTTATGGTTTTTCGAAATTTGGCGCTTTCTTAAACCGGCCCTTTATGATCATGAATCCAAAGTGATCAAACCTTTTATTGTCGTTGGATTTCTTCTGTTTATTACCGGAGTATGCTTTGCTTACTTTGTTGTTTTTCCCCTAACTTTCAAATTGCTCTTAGATTTCGGCGTTGGTGACGTGGCCGCCAGTATTTCTCTTAAAGATTATATTGTTCTTTCTTCAAAGGCACTGTTGTTTTTTGGCGTCGCTTTTCAACTCCCAAACGTAACGTTGATTTTGGGCTTTATGGGCCTAGTGACAAAATACTCTCTTCGAGAAATGAGAAGGTATGTTTTCACTGGCTTTGCAGTTGCCTCGGCCATGATTACTCCTCCTGACATTGTTAGTATGGTTGGGTTGTGGTTACCCTTGATCGTGCTTTATGAGCTAGGGATCTTGGCCGTGGCCGCTATTGTCCATCCGTACTTGGAAAAACAGCATATGGGCTCAAGTGTAACAAAGGAAGATGAGTAATGATTATTTTAATTGGGGGACATCGCTAATGATTATTTTAATTGGGGGACATCAGTTATGATTATCGTTACGGGAGGAGCAGGCTTTATTGGTTGTGCGCTTATTCACCAACTAAACGATCTGGGCAGAAAGGATATCCTTGTTGTTGATCGTTGTGATGATATTAACACAAATGATAATCTTAATAGTGTTTCCTATGAAAAATTTATTGATGCAGATGAGTTTATTGAAAATGAATTAACAAAGCTAAGTAATATTGATGTCATTTTTCATATGGGAGCTTGCTCATCAACTCTAGAGAGAAATTTAGACTATCTTGAAAGTAATAACGTAGATTATACTAAAAAATTATGGAAGTACTCTATCAATCACCAGGTTCCATATCTTTATGCAAGTTCGGCAGCGACTTATGGTGACGGTGAAAATGGTTACGACGATGACCACTCTAAAATTGAGCAATTAAAACCGCTTAATCCCTATGGTGATTCCAAGCAGCGCTTTGATGTTTGGGCATTGGAGCAGCAAACGACGCCGAGTATATGGTTTGGTTTGAAGTTTTTTAATGTTTTTGGGCCATGGGAGTACCATAAAGGTGAAATGCGATCCGTTGTTCATAAGGCATTTGGACAAATCAAAGAAAAGGGCATGGTTCACTTGTTTAAGTCCCACCGTGAAGGATTTAAAGACGGCGAGCAGTTAAGAGACTTCGTTTATGTGAAAGATGTTTGCCGTGCGATGATCATCATGTGGCAAAATGGTAAATCTAATCAATCTGGCATCTATAATATGGGGACCGGAAAAGCCAGAAGCTTTAAAGATCTTGTGACGGCAACTTTTCATGCGATGGATGTCACACCAAATATAGAATACTTTGATATGCCAGAAGGAATTCGTGACCAATACCAGTATTTTACAGAAGCGAATATGAAGAAGTTCCAGACTGAGTTTTCGCAGATGAAGTTTTACTCTCTAGAAGATGCGGTTACGGATTATGTCAGGCAGCACTTACTTATTGGTGATGCGTAAATGTCTTTAGAGGATAAACCAGGTTTTAAAAACGCAGCTGAAATATTATCAAAGCTCACTTTAGCAGAGCGAGAAAAAATTCTCGAGTCAATTGCAGGTGTTGAACCAGATTTGGCCGAGGCCCTTCGTAAAAGTTTTTATCAGTTTGATGATCTCCAATATCTGACGCCAAAAATGATTGTCGAACTGCTGAGAGATTTAGATCTCTCTTTGTTAGCACTAGCTCTTCGGGGAGCAAAAAAGGAAACGGCCGATCATCTGCTTAACCATATTTCCTCTCGAATGCGTGATGAAATAAATGATGTGTTGATGGGCCCTCCTCAATTGGCCGATCGAGTAACCGAAGCAATGGATAAAGTAATGGAGGTTGTTGTGGAGAAAATCAATCTTGGCCAAATTGTCCTTTCGAAGGACTCTAGCGAAACGATCATTGACTAATTGACACCGCGAAACTTTCTCTTTGGGGGCATTTTGTCACCGATATCTTCCTATTTGGATGAAAAAGACCTTATTTTTTTGGCACGTGAATTGCCTAGTAATTTAGCAAGCAACAAGAGGCAGGGAGGCCTTGATTTTGCGAGAGGGAAGGAAGCCTTGATCAATGTTGTGCTCTAGTTTCAGAGGAGGTCTAGATGAAGCCATGTCAAAAGAAAATTCTTAAAGAAAAAATGGAAAAAATGAAAGCAGACACTCTAAGAAAATGGAATGTAGATTTAGAGGAGCTCGCTGTGAAGGGAGACTTTATGGATGAAGACTTCTCTAATCGAGAAAATATGCTTCAATTTAGAATTAAGTCGAGAGAAAAGTTTTTTCTCAAAAAGATTGAAGACACATTGAAAATAATTGATACGGAAGATTATGGAAGTTGTCACGAGTGTGGAGCAGATATTGGATTCAAGCGGTTACTTGCTCGACCCATGGCCGAAAAATGTATTGAGTGTAAAGAAGTAGAAGAGCGCCAGGAAGGCAGTATTTTCTATGAGAAAAAATCACACAGTCTTGGCAAGGAGATTAAAAATTTGACGCAAGAGAATGTGGTTTATCTCGAGCAAAAAAGAAACGAAAAAAATAAAACTCTTGAAGTTGTGATTAATTAGAAAAGAAGAGGCCACGGATGGCCCCTTCTTTAATTTGAACATTTATAGGGCAAAGTTAGTTAGATCACTGATCAGATCTTGTGAACGTTTCACAAATTGATCACGTTGTTCAACTTTAAGTCCTTCACTAGAAATATACGCGAGGTCTTCAACATAATGACAAATCTTTTCAACCAACTCTTTTTTCTCACCTTTTTCATGCAACTTAAATGCATTTTGAATAAGTGGGTTAGACGGATTAATGACCAACGTTTTCTTTATGGGAAAACTAGCATCTCCACCCATTTGCTGAGTCATTTTATTGAGTCGCTTCATTTGCTCGTCAATTTTAAAGAATGCCGGAGAAGTACCATTTTTAATATTTTGAACTTCGATTTCCAGTCCTCCGGTTGCCCCAAAAGGATTCTCTTCTTTGGTCTCTTTTTTGTCCTCATCCTTGGCTAAAGGAGAGAGAATGGATTGGAATAGGTCTTTAATTTTCAAGTCACCTTCTGTTGCATTTTCTGTACCAAGAACGTTGGCAATTTCTGAATCAATGCTGGTAAAAGTAATTGTTTTATCACCAATTTTCTTTGCTTCTACATGTTGCATGAAGTGTGGATCAATATAGTCATCCGTTTCAATCGTATGTACTCCTTCGCTTAGCAATTGCTGTTTTAAAGAAATATCCGATTTATCTTTTTCAAAATAAATGACCTTGTCTCCAAGTTTTTCACGGTAATCTTGTGGAACACTTTCTTTGTACTCACCTAAGTTAACGTATTTATCTTCAGAGTTTTTAAAAATAATTTTGTCTCTCATGAGTTCGTCAAACTTTGTATCACTGATACAACCATACTTGATGAATAAACCACTATCTGGCCAAATCGCTTCAAATTTCGCACGATCATTAAGCCACAGCTTCTTTAGTGCTTCGGCAACTTTCTTTACAATGTAGTTTGATATTTTTGTAATCGTTGGGTCACCTTGAAGGGAGCTTCTAGAAACGTTCAATGGAATATCACTTGAATCAATATATCCTTTTAATAGGCTTAAGAATTCAGGGACAACATTTTTTACATTGTCAGTAACAAACATTTGTTTTGCATATAGCCTGATGTTGGACTCATTAAATGGTCTATTTTGATTAATTTTTGGGAAGTAAAGAACACCATCTAATGTAAAAGGGTGATCAATTTTTAAGTGAATCCAAAATAGGGGTTCTTGGTCCATTGGAAATTTACTGCGATAAAAATTAATATAATCTTCATCTTTTAAATCTTTTGGGTCGCGCTTCCAAATAGGAGTTGTTTCATTAATGACGGTGGGCTCATTTGGTAGAGCGTCTTTGGTTTTATCTTCAGTGCCGTCTTCTTTTGTTGGGTAAGTAACTTTTTCTTCATCAAGAACGGCAATCTCATAAGGAAGAAAATCACAGAACTTGCGAAGTGTTTCACCCATTTTCCAGGCATCTAAAAATTCTGTGCTGTCATCGTTTACATGAAGAGTGATTGTCGTTCCAACCTCCGATTTTTCAGAGTCAGAAAAAGTATATTCAGTACTTCCTTCGGAGGTCCATAAAGCAGGAGTGGAACCTTCTGTCATGCTGAGAGTCTCAACGCTAACTTTATCGGAAACCATGAAAGAGCTATAAAAGCCAAGACCGAACTTACCGATAATATCATCGCCTTCAGAGGACTTGCCTTCTTTTTCTAGTTTTTCGATAAACTCTTTTGCTCCAGAGAATGCAAGCTGAGCAATATATTTTTCAACTTCGGACTCGGTCATTCCGATCCCATTATCTTGAATCTTAATCGTTTTATTCGTTTTGTTGAGAGAAATAAGAATTTTTCCAACAGGAATTTCTTGATTGAGGGTTCTGGCGAGTGTTCCTCGTTTTGTTATCGCGTCACAGGCATTGGCCACAAGCTCACGAATAAAAATATCGTGCTCAGAATAAAGCCATTTTTTGATAATTGGTAAAATGTCATTGGTATTGACAGTAATATTTCCTTTTCTTTCGGCCATGATTTTCGTCTCCATTCGATATAATTAAATTTACAGTCACTATAATGGGGCCCAATCCTCTCGCGTCAACCCTCTAAAACGAAATTATTTACTTGAATATTTATTCAAACTGCACGATATACTTCCCTGATGACGAATTTTTAGGAGCTTACCAACGTGGTGAATAACAATGGCGCGCTAAAATTACAGATTATCTCAACGGGTGGAACGATTGAGAAGACGTATGATGAGTATGATGGCTCACTGGCCAACAAGACGACACAGTTGGAAAAACGTATTCTATCAAGGCTTAGACTTCCTAACTGTAATTGGGAAGTGACTCCTATTTTATCCAAAGATAGTTTGTACTTTGATGATGAAGATCGAGAGTTGGTGGTGAAGACAATTGAGGAGAAGCTCACTGCTGATAACGTAGGAGCTATTCTTGTTGTTCACGGGACGGACACAATGGTCAAAACAGCTGACTTTGTTCGATTAAAAGTTATTTGTCCCAAAGTGCCTATTATTTTCACTGGTGCAATGAAGCCAATGGGCTTTGATGATTCGGATGCTTTTCAAAATGTGACGGAGTCATTTCTTGCTGCAAGAGTTTGCTCGCCAGGCGGTATTTACATTGTTTTTCACGGCCGAATTTTTACTGTCCCATTTGTTCAAAAGAATCGAGAGAAAGGAACATTTGAAGAAGTTAAGTAGATAATGCCACGTTTTGGGTGCAACCCAATTTCAATATTTTAAACCTGAAGAAAAAAAGACAATTTTAAGGTATTGAAATTATACAGTTTTTTGTCCAAAACCTTCTCCTCAGTTATAAATACCCGAGTAAATGATACTATTAAAAACAATAAGTTAAGTGAACTTTCTCGAGAACCGAATAGGATAAAGATGAAAGGAAGCATTGTTTTTATAATTACGACGAATTTGATTTTGACTTCTTGCCTGAGTAAGTTTGATCCGGGAAGTCGTGTCGAATCAAATAGCTCAACTCAAAAAGAGGTAAGTGGCGAGCAAGCGGGCAAAACAACTACTGGCATAGGAGCGAACCCTGGTGAAAACCCCCTGGCCGGTGTCACGACAGAGGTATCTCTGGAAAATGGAAAAGCTGAACTCATTCACTTAATCGATCCCGTCGAAGGAACTTTTCATAAAAAAGTAACTATCCCCAAAAATTATAATGGCTTTTTTTATCTATCTGGCCTGAATATAACCGCATTGAATGACTACCATATTAGTGTTCGTTTCAAGTTCGGACGGGAACTTGAATCAATTAAAATACCAGCGACAATTAGTCGCGCCGCTGGACTGACTCCTCAAACAGATATTCAAGTTCTAGCCTTGGATTTGAGAGATCGGCCATTTTCAAAGCTAAGACTCCTGTACGATTTATACGATTACAATGACTACCGTGATGAAACGGGCGAGGAGACAGAGCAACCGACAAATGATCCCTACGACAAAGGTTTATATTGTCGAGGCTTACGGCTTGAGCATGATTCAACTTTTGAAGCGAGCTCTGTAAATACTAAGTGTGACGAAGCAGGAGAGAGGTGTCTTTATTCCTATGCGAAGGTTTTGGATTCAGGGTTATATAAGCGATCTGACGAAGATGATGATTCCTCTGAATTTATTGCAATTACTCCTAGTCACCCCCAACTCGATGTAGAAGGTGTCGGCTACACTACGAGCTCTATTGAAACGAGAGAAAAGCGTTGCCTTCCGGATAGCTTTAGTTACACGGAGCTTTCGACTTCACTAAGTGAATCAATTACAACGATGGCAGTAGAGATGGGCGTCACTCTTGATGATGATTCCGGAAATGAAGAGAGTTACTTTTTTAATGGGCCATTTCGTGGAATTGGTACTGATAGCTGGGAGATAAAAAGCGCTTCTTCGGGCAGCACTAGTGCCATGTTTTTTCCCCCGCCGTCATTGGACTCAGATAACTATGACAATTACCCCGCAGGGCTTTTTCAGTACAATGGAAATAGCACCTCTCCATACGATCCTCAAACTGGTTTTGGTTCATTTTTATTTCCGCGGCGAGGAACGATGGTGCTAAACTCTGGAGTAGAGCATCTAAGCTCCTCGTCGACATGGGGAAGTATTTCCAGCGAATCATTAATTATCTCTGGAGAAACGGACTCAATGTATGGTTGCAATATTCGAGTCTCAAATTATGATAAATATGCCAACGAGGGAATACAAAGTTGTAATATTACTGCAACGGTTGAAATCATCGCCACTGTCGATGGTGAAGAAGTTGTTGTTGACGAGGCTAATGATTTAAAGGTTCAAATAATTAGAGAAAGTGAAACGAATTATGAGGGAAGGGAAGTTCTTTATACATCAATGAAATCTTGCTCAAGTAGTAATGCTTGCGCCTCTGATGAATGCTGCTTCAATGATCGATGTTGGCATAATTCTCTTGTTAGCCAATGCCTAGAAGATGGTAACGTTATTGGAAATCTTCAAACTGGAGAAAACTGTAGTTCAGATTATCAATGTAGTAGTTTGTGTTGCGGTGAAAGTACTTCCGTTTGTGAGGTTCATCTCAACAATGATCAAGACCAAGTTCTTTGTGGCAAGACTCCTTCTCAAGCTTGTGTTTCAAGAGAGTATTGCGCGCAAATTGATATTGTTCACTGTTTTATTGTGAAGACAGGAACGGATCCTCTTGGAGAAATTGAATGTGCTCTGCGGTGTTACAATATCCCAACTTTTGGTGATTGCATTGATGGTTTTTGTCAATCTCCCGTGCAGCCTTCTGTTCCTATTTTTGATCCTGAGAACCCAGATTGTTCCTCTGCGATGGACCCACCATCAGCTGATGCCCTAGAGCTTGCGACTCTAGGAGGAAGTGTCGAGGATGCCGGCGGATCAGAAACGGGAGAGAACGTAGACGCTCAGTAATTTGAGTTTTCTCTTTGTTAACTTTTATGTCATGATTAAGTCTTAGTTCTACAAACAAAGAGGAAATATGTTGCCAGATAATCTTTATCTCGATCACATTGCTATTGCTGTTTCAGACCTAGACTCTCGAATAAAAGTTTATGAGGACCTTGGTTTTCGATTTTCAGAAGAGCGGGAGGTTGTTGAGTCTCAAAAAGTAGTAACTGCATTTGCTCATGTGGATACGAATGCTCATTTAGAACTTTTAATGCCGTTAAATAATGAAGGACCAATACAAAAATTCATTGAAAAAAATGGAGAAGGAATTCATCACCTTTGCTTCAGTGTTGAGAACGTGGAGCAAAAAAGTGCAGAGCTTATTAGTAAGGGGTATCGATTAATTTATGACTCCCCTCAACCGGGTGCCAATAATTGCCTCGTTAATTTTCTCCACCCAAAGTCAACAGGTGGAGTGCTTATTGAAATTTCACAAAAAATGAAGGGATAAAAATGCGAATTGGTAATTCTCAAATGCAGCTACCCCCACTAACAAGAATTAATAAAACATTGATCATTGGGGTTGTTTCTTTATTCTTACTACACTCAATTATTAAGCTTGCCTCAGGCGCACATATCTCACAATTTCTATCACTTTCTGGGGGAATGTTTTTTTCCGGTCACATTTATCAATTATTAACGTATCCACTGATGGCAACAGGACTATTTGAAACAATCTTTGATTGCCTAATTTTTTGGTTTATTGGCAGTGAGCTGGAACTTCTTTGGGGATCAAATCGATATTTAAAATATATTCTTGTCTCCGCCATTCTTGGAGGGATATTGTTTCTTGGGGCAAGCTCACTTGCCGGCTACTGGAGTTTTTTGTCAGGGCCTGGCGGTATTTGTTACTCATTGCTTGTTGCCTACGCCATTTTATTTCCCGATCGAACTCTTTTACTTTACCTATTCCCAGTTAAAGCGAAATGGTTTTGCTTGATTTTAGTGGGAATATTACTTTATCAGGGTGTTATCTCCCCAGGTGGTCTTAGTGCTCTTGGACACTTGGGGGCAATGGCCAGTGGTTTTGGTTATTTACTGTTTTTATCGAGAAAGTCGTTAAAACTTCCTCAATTTAATAAAAAGAAAAAGAATAAAGCAGGCTTAAGAATTGTTAAAGATGATGATCAAAATGGACCTAAGTACTGGCAATAATTAAGATTAATAAAAATAACTACTTCATCGAATGAGAATAATGAGGACTTTGCCTTCTGAGGTTCGATGTGGTAACAAAGTCAATCAAATCAGGAGATTAGCATGAGTTTAAGTGATGCATTAAAAGACAAAAAATTAGATGTTCGTTTAAGAGACAAGTTTCTCGCTCAAGGGCGTTTAACTGGTGATGAGCTTGGTTCGTACCAATCATCTTTGACTGATGACGCTGACAAAATGACTGTTGTTGAAACAACAGAAAAAAAGTCAAACGAGTCTGAAGCTTAATTTAAATTATTGTACGACAAATTTTGTATAAAAGATTTTACTGATCAGTTGCTCGCTAACTGATTGGTGGAATCTTTTTTTTATTCGCTCTTCTAAAAGAATTTTCCCTGAAATCGAGTTTAATTCATCTGGTTCCATTTTTGAGACCACGTTAATAATAGTGTCTTTTAATATTGGAAGTGTTTTCTTTATTTTTATTTTTTGGTTTTCCCTGAAAGGAAACAAACTAATTTCGAGCTCTAGAAAACGAAGTCGAGAAGTATTCGACGGCAAGTTAACTAAAATTCTTTTGACGGGAATACCTTTTATTAGTTCTTTAGGCTTTGTTATGTCTGATAGCTTTTCTAAGTTTTCTTTTTCTTTTGGTAATGGTTTGGGCGCCATGTAAATGGTGTAGTAAAAAAATCCTGTAATGGCCAACGTCGCTACACTAAATGCAGATACAATTAGAACATCAATTTTTGCAACACCTTTCATTGTTCACCTCAAATACCTAAATATTATAACATGAACAAAAAATCTTGCTACCTGATTAGCCTAAATTTAAAGGAGTGTATGGTAACTCTAGGTCTTGAGCAACTTGTTGGTAGACGAGTCCACCCTTATAAATGTTGATTCCTTTAAGGAGCTTATCGTCAGCTATGCATGATTTTTCTACACCATCTCTGGCCAGAACTCTCGCATAATGAAGAGTAACATTGGTTAGGGCGTAAGTTGATGTCCTGGCAACTGCTCCAGGCATATTGGCCACACAATAATGAACGACGCCATCAACTAAAAAGGTCGGGTTTTCATGAGTTGTCGGGCGACAAGTTTCAATACAACCACCTTGGTCAACTGCGATATCAACGACAACAGAGCCTGGTTCCATGAGAGCGATCATTTCTCTAGTGACGAGTTTCGGTGCTTTGGCACCCGGAATAAGAACGGCACCTATCACCAGGTCCGATTCAATAACTGCCTGGTGAATATTATCAGGGTTTGAGTATAGCGTATTGAGACGATTTTCAAATAAGTCATCAAGCTCAGCAAGACGCTTTGTTGATACGTCTATCGCTGTTACATCTGCACCCATACCCATGGCAATCTTAATGGCGTTTGTACCAGCAATTCCACAGCCAATAACAGTTACTTTTGCTCGCTTAACACCGGGAACACCACCAAGGAGTACACCTTTTCCACCGTGTTCAATGGCCAGATAATTAGCCCCTACTTGAGTAGACATTTTTCCCGCAACTTCTGACATCGGAACGAGAAGTGGAAGGCTTCCATCAGGGTTTTGAATAGTCTCATAAGCAATGGCCGTACAACCAGACTCCATTAACCCGACTGTTTGATCATAATCAGCGGCAAGGTGAAGGTAGGTATATAGAATATGCTCTGGCGTCAGCATTGCAATTTCTGATGCCTGAGGTTCTTTTACTTTAATGATTAATTTAGCTTCTCTGAAAATAGAAGAGGCGTCAGGTAGGATCTTTGCACCTGCTTCAATGTACTCTTCATTAGAAATTCCAATACCGCTACCTGCATTGTCTTCAATAAAAACTTCATGTCCGTCCATAACAAGTTGCTTGACGCCACCAGGTACTAGACCAACTCGATTTTCTTTAATTTTAATTTCCTTAGGTACACCAATTTTCATGCGAAACTCCGATATATTAGAAAGCGGTAATATATTAGAAATTCACACTAAGGAAAAGAGGAAAAGGAGTTTTTTGGAAATTTTTTATACTTGAATTTTAAGCCCGTCAAAAGCGGGAGATACGGGGTAAGAGAACCGCTCGTTGGCCATCTTTTCTAACTCCGTGTGGAGAATATCATGATTCATGTGAATTAAGACTCCTCTTTCTGGTCGAATCATTTCTAAGTATTGAAAACTTTTTTCAATGGTTAAATGACTGGGGTGATCTGCCGGTTGGAGGCAGTCAATAATAAGACACTTAAGGTTTAAATCTCGGAGTTTTTGCACAGCATCCTCTGGTATTTCGTGGCAGTCGATGAGATATGCAAATTTCTCTTGAAATATTAGTCCTGTTGTTTTTCCTGTTCCGTGAGGAAGAAGCGCGATTTGAATATCCAATTTTGAGAATTGATCATTAAATGTGGATATATCGTATAAATTTAATAGAGGAAGTCCCCCACCTA
>JAURQB010000157.1 GCA_030836365.1 Bdellovibrionota bacterium
ATAGAGATAAAAAATAATAGATATTATACAAAGCACAACTATTGTCGTGAAAAAATAGGCAACTTTCCGGAGGTTTTTAAGCCAGAATATATAAATAAACTGTCCGCATATAATTATTAAAGGCATTGCCCAAAATGGTATATAGCGGACAGCGAGAAGGATATATTGCATTATTTACAATAATCTTTTAACGCATCAATATACTCTAAATTTTCCCAAGTAAAACTCGTATCGTGAGTACGACCGAAATGACCATAAGCAGCCGTAGGAGAATAAATTGGACTTAAAAGATTTAACCTTTCAACAATTGCTCTTGGTCTCATGTCAAAAATCTCGTTCACTCCACTAGTTATCTTTTCGAGATCTACTTTTTCTGTACCGAAAGTATCAACAAGAAAACTCATCGGCTTTGCGACACCAATTGCATATGCAACTTGAACCAAGGCCTTATCTGCCAAACCAGCTGCTACGATATGCTTTGCCACTTGTCGAGAAGCATAAGCAGCAGACCGATCGACTTTTGAAGGGTCTTTTCCACTAAAAGCACCTCCACCATGAGCGCCATGCCCACCATATGTATCGACAATAATTTTTCGTCCAGTCAAACCGCAGTCTCCCATCGGGCCGCCAATAACAAAGTTACCAGTTGGGTTAATATAGAAATTCGTTTTTGAATCAATTAAATGAGAAGGAACTGTCTTCTTAATGACTTCTTCCATAATTCCTTCTTGCAGCTGAGAAAGACTTAAGTTCTCTGAATGCTGGGAAGAAATAACAATGTTTTCAATTCGCTTTATTTTTCCATCTTCATACTGAGCCGAAACCTGAGTCTTTCCATCTGCTCTCAGCTCACCAATAATCCCTTGTTTTCTAACGTCACTTAGCCTTTTTGCCAGCTGATTAGAAAGATCAATCGTCAGAGGCATATATGACTCTGTTTCATTAATCGCGTAGCCAAACATAATACCTTGATCTCCAGCTCCTTGCTCAGAGAAAGTTCCTTCCCCCTCATTTACTCCTTGGGCTATGTCAGGACTTTGCTTATCAAGCGACACCATCACAGAACATGTATTACAATCAAAGCCCTTATCAGAATGATCGTATCCGATTTCCTTAACCTTATTTCGAACGATCGTTTGAAAATCAATATTCGCTTTTGATGTAATTTCACCGGCCAAAACGACTAACCCTGTTGTGATCATTGTTTCACAAGCGACTCTTGATCCAGGATCTTGTTCTAGCATTGCATCTAAAATTGAATCAGATATTTGATCTGCCATCTTATCAGGATGACCTTCGGTAACTGACTCTGAAGTAAACATATAATTTTTTAACATTTCAAGTAGCTCCTTATACGAGATAATTCGTTGCTAATCATATTACCCATAAAGCGTCTAAGCAATCACTTCTCAACAAAATATCTAAAATTATGGGGGTTTCTGTAGCTATATACAAAATTTTTATCGTCAATTACATAGTTCTCATCCCCAACCCTTACTGTTTGATAAACAAGGCCGGAGGAATCATTAAACGAGTACAGAAATTCATAATCTCGGTTTTTAACACTGTTAATAATATCCTTATCTGTTAACCTCAATCCTACCTTTTCAGGGAGTGAACTAAATCCACTCCATAAATCAGTCATATCTATTCTTCCAAGCATACTCCCTCTCGAAAAATAGCGGACAGCACCAGTGTCAATGTTTTTATCTGCTAAAAGTCTTATGCCAATATCGAGAGCTGTTTCTCTAATCTTTTGCGCTCTACGACTCATGTCCGGACAAAAAACATGATTGGACGCTGTTAAAAAGTAATAAGTGAAAGAGAACTCTCCCTCTTTTAACATTAGGTTTAACCACGGGAAGTTCTGATGAGAAATTCCTCTAGCCTCAATATACTTAAAGATAGAATCTTTAGGCCCTATTGAGCTATAAAATTTTAATTTTGACCGATTAAAAACGACTTTTAGAACTTCTTCTTTTTCTAAATCACCAGGATCAGTTGTTCCGCCAACCTCATTTAAAATAATTGTATCCATTACGTATAGCATTCTATTCAATTTATTTTGCTTAATCCAAAACTCATAAACATCAGCTTGTTTTTTATAAACGAAATCTTTTAAATTTTGTCTAGATCTCCCCTTTCCATCTAGGAACTTCTCTAGAGATATTTTCTCATCGTCTATGCTGACTTCACCTTTTAATATCCCCAAATAAAACAAATACATCTTTTCAGTAGATCGCTCCCATCGAGTAAGTCTCTTAATAATTAAACTTTTATCAAATTCAAGATAATCAGAAATTCTCTCAAGTAGCCATTCAAGATCATATCTCATATCTTCATTAATAAATGATTCCCGCTGATTTTCAAGAGATCGAATGTAGGTAGTATTAACAAGAGTTCTAATACTGCGATCATTTCCTCTCCATCGAGGGTGCCTGACTCCATCTTCAACAAGCTTTCTCATAAAAAAAATTTCATTCGCGCGTTTCTTTCCAATCTCGTCCTGGCGAGCTTTAAAGCTATCATAATGTTGACGCATTTTTTTATGGTCAGCTGGAAATTTATAAGTATGTAAAAAATAAATCTCATTATAAGCACTTCTTAAGCGTTGATAAAAGTCCTGTAACTTACGGAATGACAACTTTCTAATTGCAACTTTTTGCTTAGGATTTGTTTCTTCGTGATACCTTCTCTTGAAGCCCACTAAGAGTTTAATATCTTTTTGCAAATTTTTTATTTTAGATGCCTTGGATCTGAGCATGTCATCGCTTTTAATTTTTTCGATATTACTGTTAATCCATTGTTTTTTATTTCGTACGGCGGGAAGCATCTTTTGGATTGTATTAGTATCTAATTTTTCTGACAACGTTAGTGGTATATAAAACCCACCCCTGTTGGTTTGCTTTGTGTACTCCCAAAATAACCGACTATCTTTTGATGTACACATTTGCTTTCTGAATTTGCGTAATGTTTTTTGATAATTTTTGATAGCATCTTTATTCCCAGCAATGGAAGTATTACAACTATATAAAAAAAGTAAGAATATTACTTTACACTGTAATTTCATTTTTCAACCACACCACAGGAGAAAAGGTTTAAAACCTTACCATTACTTAAAGAGACAATCACTTTATGGTCACTTGAAAGATCTCTTAAATGCTTCGTCAATTCCTCAAGAGTTGAAGTGAGGAAAACTTTCTTTCCTATTTTTTCAAGATCATTTTTTAGTTGCTCAATATTTAAATCTCCACCAGAAAGAATAGTGCTTTTACCTTTAGGAGGTATAATTAAGACCACTGAAGCTCCGTCAAACGAATCAATAAACCTACTCTGAAAAAGGTCACTCCTTGCGGTACTGGACGCGGGCTCAAAAATACAGACAATTTCCTTTTTTGGGTATTTCGCCCGAACAGTTTGTAACGTTTTAGCAACAGCAGTAGGATGATGAGCAAAGTCATCTATTACAATGGCTCCTTGAATTTCACCTCGTACTTCTTGACGCCTTTTTACTAAACTTAATTCTTTAACGGCGTCCACAATCCCGGTCTTATCAAAACCTAATTGATGTGCAAGTAGTATAATGGATGAGAGATTTAAAATGTTATGGCCATTGTCTAAGTTTGTTTTAAATTGAACATCCTCATTACCTAGATTTAACCTAAAAACCGTCTCACTAGGCTTAGAGGAGATTACTTTTGGCCCGTATCTGACACTTTCGTCTTGATATTTTTGGTGGAATATATATTGTTCACATAAATCCCTTGTCATTTCATAGTCTAAATTCACGACTTTCGTTTCAAGTTTTGTATTTAGTAATTTTTCAAATGAATTAATCATTTCTGATTCATCTTCAAATATATCTGCATGATCATATTCAAGACTAGTTAAAATCAAGTGATTAATTTCATAATGAAGGAACTTCGACGTTTTTTCAAAATACGCTGTATCGTATTCATCTGCTTCAATAAAAAACAACTTATCTTTTCCAACTTTAGCAGATGGACCGCTAGGAAGAACGCCTCCAATTAAATATCCAACGTCGACTCCTAATTTATTAAATACTTGAACACCTAGATATGTTGTTGTTGTTTTTCCGTGAGTACCAGCAATTCCCACAACCTCTTTTTTATTTAATAACAACCCCCCCAACGCCTGAGGAAAACTCGTTAATTTAACCCCAAGACCTTCTAATCTAGTCGCGTCTGCACTATTTTTTGGAACAACATTTCCAACAATGATTAAATCAAAAGATTGGAGATATTCATCTGAGCAATCTGAAATTTTTTTTAAAGAAATATTTGATTCTTCTAGGTAAGTGGACATTGGTGGATAAAATTCATTATCCCCGCCTTCTACATGAAACCCTGCTTCCTTTAGCATCGTCGCGGCAGCTCCCATTCCCGTTCCGCATACTCTGAAAAAAAATATTTTTTTAATTTGCTCTCTATCACTGATGAGTTCTTTTGTTGTATTGAATATTTTTTTCATCTCGTTTCCCAATATAAGTTACCTAAAGCTCGACGGACTTGATTTAAATTGTTTTTATTATACCAACCATCTCGAGTGCAATTGCTTAGTATTACTACGCCCTTTCTTGCTTCACAATCAACCCAAAAACTTGTGCCAGTAAAACCAAGGTGCCCAACAGTATAATCACTGCATGAACTTCCGGCAAAAGTTGAAGATTTCTCAATTACCCTATCCCATGCATTGATAAAACGCTCCGGCATTTCTTTTTTAATTTTGTCTTTAAAGTATGAAGTTAGTGAAAAATTTTTTTCTAGATTAAGAAGTGTACGACATAAACCATTTAGGGTTGAAAAAAGACCTGCGTGAGAAACTTTTTCTTTGATTGCCCAAGCGTTTGGATCATGCACATCCCCAACAATTGGTTTATAAGACCTCTCTCCCGTTTTGAAACATCTAGACTTATCAACAACACTCCAATGACAAACCTCCTCATCCCAATACTTTGCACACTCTTCGTATAAATTTTTGTTTGTCTGATTTTCAAATTCAAGCTGGGCCCTAATCGCACCGAAGTCTGAATATAATGTGCTGTTTTTTTTAATTTCATAGGACATAATTTGCTCGCGATAATTACTTCTCGCGAGTAACCCCCATGAAGGAATTCCGGATTGATGATTTAGTAACAAGGTATTATTTTTGTTTAAAATATCTGGTTCAATAAACTGTATGAGCCCAATAGTTAAAGGCTTTGTCACCGATGCGAGGTCATAAAAATATTCAGTCTCACTACTAATTAATTTCTCATTACTAGAGATAAAAGAAAAAGCTTCAAAATTATTATTGGAAAAATCAATAAACCCAACAGAAATTCCATCGACATCACCCGCAAGCGGATGATTCAATAAATATTTTTGCAGCTTTTCCCCAGTCATTTTCTTAACGCAGATTGAGCCGCGGCCAAGCGAGCGATAGGCACCCTAAAAGGCGAACAGCTTATATATTCAAGATTTATTTCCTGACAAAACTTTATTGATTCGGGGTCTCCTCCATGTTCGCCACAAATTCCCACATGCAATTTAGAATTTCCGGCCCGGCCTTCCTCTGTCGCAAGTTTCACTAGGTATCCCACTCCATCTCGATCGAGATGAGAAAATGGATCCTTCGGAAAAACTTCTCTTTCAATATATGAAGGTAAAAACTTACCACCGTCGTCACGAGAAATTCCATAAGTTGTTTGAGTTAGGTCATTTGTTCCGAAAGAAAAGAAATCTGCATCTTGAGCAATGCCTTTTGCCAAGATTGCGGCCCGAGGTATTTCTATCATCGTGCCAATTTTGTAATTAATTTTATCAACCTCAGGGTTTTTCTCCATAAGCGCATTAATCTCTTCCAAAATAATTTTTTTAACCTCTTTAAACTCCTGGATTGAAGCAATTAATGGCACCATTATTTCTGGCGTCACTTCAACTCCTGATTTGTGACAATCAATCGCGGCTTGCATGATCGCTCTCGTTTGAAATTGGTAAAT
>JAURQB010000158.1 GCA_030836365.1 Bdellovibrionota bacterium
AACGTTAATCTTTGATGTTGAGTTGTTCTCCATTGAAGACGCTAAAGCAAAAACAGCGAAAAATGCCGTAAAGGCAAAAGCGAAGAAATAATTCTTCACTAGCTAAAATATTTAGAGGCTATGCCTCCCCGAATGGGGAGGCTTTTTTTTAGGACGGCTTGAAATTTGGGTAAAAAAAACCCTCTCATAAGGAGAGGGTTTTTTATCTAAACTTTCCAGGAGGAATTAATTAGCAGATGTAACGGCGAACCAACAAAGCGGTCTTAAACCAGATTCGTAATTTTCTTCTCTGTTACAAGTTCCTTGATTTGCTTCAGATTGACTTACTGTTTCGTCGTACCCTCTACTGCATACGGCCCCAGCAAAGTAAGTATCTAGACGACACTGTGGAGCTGGGTGAGAGTCATTAGTTCTTGTCACGACATTTGGATCTGGAGTCGTAAAAAGAAGTGGTGTTTCAGATCTTCGTAATGCTCTAAAAAGATTACCTAAGCTTAGGCCCGCCATTGCTCCTCTTATACAGATTGCAACGTCGTTTTCAGTTGTGTAGTTTGCTTCGCAAGTTGTTTTTGCGTGCTCATCAACTTCCATTGCTGTAACGATTGCAATGTTGTCATCATTTTCCATGTATCTTTTCATACACTTCATTGCACCCCAATAATCAGACTGGCCTTCGTTTGACGCCCACATTGATCCGCCATACCAGCTCGCTTTTTTAGGAGCTCCGCCAATGTGGTGACCTAATTCATGACAAGCAACAAGTGCAAATGCGTCTGCAGTGATTGTTTCATGTCTTGCAAGCCCACCAAACATGGAGATTTGCCAAGTCGATCCGATTTGTCTTGCGTAAGCGTTAACAGTTCCGTCTGTCCAGTTACGGCTAACGTCTAAAGTTGCACCAAATTCAGCAATGATCGGTGTATAGAGTTCTTCGATTCTGTCTAGGATTGAATTGAATTCCTCTTCTGTTACTGTAGAGATACTTTTTGCATCTTTTGAAATCCAAAGATCATTATCTTCAACAATCCCTGTTTTTCCATGTTGGTCGCAGCTCCAACTTGGTAGTGAAACCATTACGCCTAAAATTAAACATAATAATAAACTTTTATTCATCTGCTTTCCTCCTTGAAAGACTCAGGTATGATAAATTTACCTAGAAGAAAATTTTGAATGATAAATTGATAACTGTCTAATAACATTACCTTACCGCTGGTGTAAGAAAGGAGAATTAACTTGGTGAAATTAATTTTTTTTGTCCCTGAATCACACAAGGAAAAGGTGAAGAAAGCATTGTTTAAAATCGGCGCAGGTAAGATAGGTAACTATGATTGGTGCTCTTTTGAGATTGAGGGAGAAGGACAATTTCGTCCATTGAAAGAAGCCGACCCCTATATCGGAGAAATTGAGAAGTTAGAAAAAGTTAGAGAGTTTAAGGTCGAAATGGTGATGAATTCGAATCTGAGAGAGCGGGCTCGAGATGTTTTATTGAAAAGTCACCCCTACGAAACACCGGCTTACGAATTTTATGCAATACTAGAATAAATTAAATTAAAGGACTATTCATGAGTGATGAAAGCTTAAATCAAAAGACATGTATTCCCTGTCAGGGCGGTGTTCCCATACTAACGCCAGAAGAAGTTCAACGTTATGTTCCAAAAATTGCACACCACTGGACTGTTACTCACGACTCTCGTCGACTGTTTTTGTCGGTTAAGACAAAAGATTTCAATGACTCAATGATATTGGCCGGCCGAATAGGGAAGATGGCCGACGATCAATGGCACCATCCTGAGTTAACTGTCGGTTATGGACATTTAGACGTAGAGGTATGGACGCATAAGGTTGATGGACTTGTTGAGTCAGATTTTATCTTTGCCAGTAAAGTGGATTTAATTTTAGAGGAAGAATCTTCTCTTATTAAGACCGTTTGATCTTAAAACTTAAGCGATAAAGGTCTGCGGCCCGATGAGTGTGCTAAAGGGAATATTTTTATGTTTCTTTTAACTTTTGTTGAGGGCACATGTTTCGAAAATTTTGTCTGGCTTTATCATTAGTATTTTGCGTCTCAAGTTTTGCTAACGAAAACAAGCAAGCAATTCAAGAGCGCTCACTTATTATTAAAGATGGCCATTTTTATCCTAGTACACTTCACCTTTTTGAAGGTGAGTCTCTTCACCTGATGATTGGAAACTTTATGGGCCACAGTACGTGTGTGGCCAATGAGGGAAAGAAGTTTTTTGTGAATGTCTCCCCCGGAAATATTGTTGAACAGCAGGTATTGTTTGAACGACAGGGCAGTTATGATTTTACTTGTCCTGGGCTTAAGTCAATGATGACCGTAATGGTAAGGCATAAGCCTGTTTTGGCCGAAAGAGCTGTCCAAAATATTGCGCGTGATCCAGCAAGTATTCCTGATGGGATTTGGGTTCCCAAAGACAATAGAAATGAAGGAGCTTGGTGATGTCTGTATTTGAGGACGCGATTGATTCCTTCCTCGGGCCGATTAAGGAATTATTAGATGACGATGGCGTCAGTGAAATTATGATCAATGGGCCTCACGAAATTTTTGTTGAAAAAAATGGTCTCGTGTATAAAGTTGAAAACCAGTTTCCCAACGAAGACTCCCTATTGAGTGCAATGAGGGCGATCGCTCAATCTGTCGGCCGAGTTATTGATGCCGATAATCCAAGGCTTGATGCGAGACTTCCAGATGGAAGTCGTATTGCCGTTGTTCTGCCGCCCATGGCAAAAAATGGTACGACGGTCGCCATTCGTAAGTTTTCAAAGGATGATTTAACCCTACAAGACTTAATTAATTTTGGCTCCTTGTCTAAAATGGGAGCGCGGTTTTTAGATATATGTGTTCATTTAGGAAAAAACATCATTGTCAGTGGTGGAACGGGGTCGGGTAAAACAACGATGCTCAATGTTCTTGGTGGACGTATTCCAAAAACACAAAGGTTACTTATTATTGAAGATGCAGCGGAGCTGCAAGTTGAGGCCGAGCACGTGGTTCAGTTTGAGACGAGAAAAGAAGATCCAACAAGAGGGATCACGGCCGTGTCAATTCGAGACTTGGTTGAAAGCGCTCTGAGGCTGAGACCAGATCGGGTTATTATTGGTGAGGTTCGTGGTGCAGAGGCCATGAATTTAATTGAAATCATGAATACAGGCCATGACGGATCCATGGGAACAGTGCACGCGAATAATCCACTTGATGCCTGTACGAGACTAGAAACTCTTGCGCTAAGTGGGGATACTCAGGTGCCTCCAGACGCCGTTCGAAAAATGGTGGCGAGTGCCATGCAGGTTATTGTCCAGTGCTCGAGATATCATGATGGGGGGAGAAGGACTTCTCATATCAGCGAAATCTGCGGCGTCGATAATAATGGAAATTATGTTTCCAGAGATATTTTTCGTTGGGTGCAAACAGGACGTGACCCAGAGACTGGTAAGTATATTGGTGAGATGGTCCCTTGCAACTATTTGCCGAGCTTTTTTGATGACATCATCGTCAACAAGCTTCCGTTTCCAAAAAATAATTTCATTGCGCCAGATTGGGCAAAACCGATGTTAAAAAAAGCGTCATGAGTTAGCGCTGATGATCTTGATAAAATTTTTCTCGTTGTTGATGAAAACGATTTTTCTTAAGCGCACTTAATGCTCTTTGATAAATAGAATTGTAGGCAATTGTTTTCCATTTTACTTTTACTTGGGAAAAATAAGGAAGTCTCAGAATTTCATTTTTTATACTGCTAAGCTTAAGCATGATTGCCTGATAAAGATTTGGGCAGTTACCTTTGAGATAAGTATAAGAGCCCGGGAAATTATTTAACATACTTATTGTAAAGATAGGTTTTTGGTCCATATTAAGATCTAAAATAAAGAGAGGAACATGCTCATTATTAAGACGTGCCCGATATAATAGAGAGAGGATTTTTTTGACCTCTGTGTCAGGTTTTTTCTGTAGATCTCGAAGCTTTTTCTCTGGATTTTTAACTTTTTTGACAAAGTCAATGTAGAGGGCCATCGACTTTTTTAAATTCTTCTCGGCAAGCTTGATAAATTCCCAATTTATTTGTTCATCTATTTGGTTTTCTTTTGGTTGCTTTATCGTGGTTTGTTGTATGTATGTTTTTAGATTATATTTCTCTATTACTTGTTGAAATTTCTTGCCACTAGAGATTGTCGATGTCTCTAGGATTTTTTGAATTTTCTTTACCTCTTGATTAATTGGATAAAGGTTGGAGAAATGGTCAAAGTTATCAAATAAGCTACTCTCAAGCCTTTTCATTTGTTCGCTTCTTAATTCTTCTTGAATTTGAGCCTCAATGGTTTTACTGAATCGTAGATAAATATCATCTACATCTTCATTTTTTTTAACAGGGTAGCTTAATCCCTTTAGAGTTTCGACGAGAGAAATTGAAGCCTGCTCAAAACTTCCTGTCTTCTCTAGATGTTTTTCTAAAACCTTACTCATTTTTTCTTGGTGTAGTTGAAAGAAATGACTTTGGGATATTTTTGGGTAATGAATATTTCTTCTTTTTGCTTCGTAAATAAGTGCTTTATGTTTGCGACATATCGTTTGTATTTTTCTTAAGTGCTTCTGATATACTTCGTCGCGGATATCAATATAAGATGCGTGGTTTTGTTTAACCTTTTTGTATAAACTGATTTGTTTTGCAATACCAAAAAACCTTCCT
>JAURQB010000159.1 GCA_030836365.1 Bdellovibrionota bacterium
TCAAGCGATGAAAGAGGCTATTGAGAGAGCGTCTGAAAAAGGAATTATTTTTACAGCAGCAGCTGGTAATAGTGCGACTGATAATGACAGCCGTCCACATTATCCTTCAAACTATGAAGTAGCAAACGTTGTTAGTGTTGCTGCTCATACAGCTCAAGATACACTTGCTAGTTTCTCCTGCTACGGGGCGAATACAGTTCATATTGCTGCTCCTGGGCACCGAATTTTATCAACAACAAAAAATGGTGGCTATGACATATATTCTGGTACATCAATGGCAACACCTCACGTTTCAGGAGCGTTAGGCTTATTACTAGCTCATGAAGGTAGACTTCCACACGCCGAAATGAGAGCAAGGCTAATGGCAACCAGTGAGCCTATTAGAAGTTACAGAAGAAAAACAATTAGTGGTGGACGATTAAATGCTTACAACTTGGTAACAGATACTCGTCCAAGTAGAGGTGAGCCAGATCCGTCGAAATGGGAAACTCACACTCTTTCTGAAGTTGTTGAAACTGAGCACCCTTATCCACATAACTCAAGCATGACAAAAACAATTACTGTTGAAGGTGCTAAGTTTATTCGTGTAAAAGTTGCGAGATATGACCTTGAAAGAAACTACGATTTCCTTAGAGTAAGAGATGACTCTAGAAGTGAAATCGAAAAGGTATCAGGACAAGGAACTGAGTTTACAACTGATTATGTAGAAGGTGACACAGTCATCATTGAATTTACCTCCGATTCATCTGTAAATGGATGGGGATTTCAAATTAATGAAGTGGAAGTTATCAGAGAGTAATTTTGTTTTAAATTAAAAACAAAAAAAGCCCCTTCTATGAAGGGGCTTTTTTTTATGTGAATTTGATAAAATTCTTAGAAAAGGTGCTTGTATTTTTTTACGAAAGCACTAAGAGAACCAACCTTATCAAGAGTTCTAATTGCATTAGCAGAAAGTCTCAATTTAATTGTTTCACCTGTCGCTGGATCAAAAACTCTTTTTGTGTGTAGGTTTGGTTTTTGAGTCATTTTTGTTTTGTTATTAGCGTGAGAAACTTTGTTACCAACTAGTCTTCTCTTTCCTGTTAAATCACATACTCTAGACATATCACTATCCTCAACTTGAATCATTTTAATACCGCGGAAATATAACGACCTCGGTTCAATAAATCAAGGCTTTATCGATGATTTATGAAGTTTTTAATCGACTCTGCTGCCTTTTTTGCGCTTAATCCCATATTTTCATATAGATGGCCTGCACAGTATGCGCTGCGTCCGAATTCGTTTTGAATGCCTAGACCAAGATATTTAAATGAATTTCCGTTTTGGAGAAGTTTTTGACATAAGATTGAGCCCATTCCGGCCGTGATTTGGTGATCCTCCATCGTAATTAATTTATGGTTGGATTTTTCCAAGCTCTTACTAAAATGTTCAATATCTAGCATATTGATAAATGCATTTTCCATAATCGAGACGTCTATTCCATCAGTCTTGAGTAACTCTTTTGCCTCAATTGCTTCTTTGACCATTGGGCCAGTGCAAACAATTAGTGCATCCTCTCCTGGAATATCCACTTGTGAATTCGTCATTGGTGCTTCGTAACTTTGCGGAAAGTTTTCCCTTCCAAGAAAAAATATCACCGAATCCGGAGTTTTACCTGCTTGTTTTTCGTTGTGAAAATGTCTTATCTCACATTCTATAATTTCTTGAGCTTGAGAACTTGAGCTCAGGCTGATTACTTTTGTGTGGGGGATAGAGCTGACGGCCGAAAAATAAGTTGTTGCTTGGTGACTCGCGCCGTCTGCGGCATCTTGATATCCTGTATGACTGTAAAAAGCGATAATAGGGGCATTACTAAGGTTCGCCATAATGAGTGGAAGGTTACCCTTGGTAATACCAAACTGGGCAAAAGTATCAACGACTGGGATAAAACCATTCTTAGAAAAACCCGCAGCAACTGAGACCATGTTTGATTCGGCGACCCCCACGTCAATTGTAGAGTCTGGATGAGTTTGATGGAACTTGCCCGTGCCAGTTGAACCGCCTAGGTCTGAAGTGATACTGACAATTGGAAGTCCTTCTTGTTTTAGTTTGAGTAGTGCATTTACGACTCCGACTTGTACTTTTTCTTTAATTTGATTTGGAAATAAATCAGTCGATGCCGATTGAGCTTCAGGCTTATTTTTTAGAATTTCATTTGCCCAGTTGATGAATTCTTTCGGAGCTTCACCCTCATAAATTTCTTCGATAAATGAAGTGAGCTTCTCATCGTATGCTTTTAAAGGGTATCCATGTCCACCGGACTTACTGTCTTCAGTGCTTTTGACTCCCTTACCTTTAGTTGTTTTTACGATGAACGCAATAGGCGTATTTGGGTTTTCTTTGAGTATTTTTAAAGCGTCTTGAAACTGATGGTAGAGCCCAAATAGGTTGTGGCCATCTGAAACATGAACTAGCTTCCAGCCGAGAGATTCGAGTGAGTTAAACGTTGCACTTTGCTCAAAGCTGTCCTCACTAATTCTGCCAGAAAGCTTGGTGTTGTTATCAGAGATAATCATCATAAACGGGTTCATTTTATTTTTCTTCGCAAAGCCAGGGATTGCTGTGAATGCTTCTTTTGCTTCACCTTCCATGCAGGCCCCATCTGAAATCGTCAAAATTGTCACTCTATTATTTTTGGCCATTTTATCACTCATGCATAGGCCCTGAGCTTGAGCAGCGCTAGAGCCTAATGGGCCATTGGAGAGAAGAACTCCTTCGGGATATAGGTGATTTTCACCATGTCCTGTTAGTTTAGATTTGACGGATCTGAAGCCCTTAAGATCCTCAAAGGAAAGGTTGTTCATTTGATAATTTGCCTGAAGGGCATATAGGCCATTTTCAGTGTGTCCTGCATCGTTCACAAAGTTGAAAAGATCTCTCCAGTGGCCATCAGATTCGGAAAAAATTCCAAATAGTGCGCTCATGATTTCTGCAAAAGCTGCTGGTCCTCCCCAGTGAGCAGCCGCACCGCCGATTACCGCGTGCTGATTCATGAGAGCAACTAATGCTCTTGTTGCCCTTGGGTCAGCAAGGGTAATATTTTGATCATTGTCTTTGATAAAGTATGTTGGTTTTAGTCCAGCGATGTTACCAATTTGATGAGATTGCATAATGGGGTCCTGTGAAACTTTAATATATATCGTGCTTAGAGTATTCATAATTTAATTGATTGAAAAGCCTAGCTATTTATATTTTTTGAATTATAATTTAGATATGAAAGTAGCAATGTACGTCATTTTATTTACTGTTTTCGTTATAGTGGTTTTTCAGTTAAACAGCTTGTTCAATGTGAATGATGAGCTCGTTAAAAAATATGCGGTTGGCACAAAAAGAGAAGAGTACTTAAAAAGCAAAGAAAAAAAGCAGTATGATGAGAAAGGGCTTGAATTTAAAAAGGTTCTGAAAGACTCAGAGAAAAATCTTGTTAATTCAGTGAGTGATAGTTTTGAAAAATCTAAACGCGAAGAAGTCGTAAAATTTTCAAAAAGGTATTTTGACCAGGTTGGTAGAAACTACCGTGTATTTTATATGAAAGATGAAAGAATGGTGTACCTGCATCGCATGTGGTTTGATCAAGTTCGCACTCCTTCACAGGTAATAAAAAGTGATTTTCCAAGTATTTTTGCTCAAGAGGGTTGTTGTTTTACGGCAGAGAAAGAATTTTTTATGGTCATTCCAGGTACACCTGTCTACAAACAGACTGGGCCATATCGTTTTGATCGATAATTTACTCCATGCAATCGTAAATTAATTCTTTTTTGACCTCTCTAAAAATGAGGGATTCTCGTACAAATGAAAGCATCTTATTTCTTAAAGCTCTTGGATAGCGGATTTTTTGATCAAAGCTTTTAGTCAACTCACCTTGATGAATAGATGAGGCAGGATAATTTTTTTTAAATTGATGATAAACAGTTTCTGTAAAACGGACAACTCCAAGTGAAATATAGGATACCTTATCTAAGGATATTTCTCTCGAAAGTTTTTCAACTAAATGAGTGTGTTCTTCACTCCAATTTGGCGACCAAATAATTGGGTCTAAGTGCAAACCAACTTGATGACCTCTATCTTGTAGCTCCTTAATTGCTTTGAGTCGGTGCTTTAGCGGGGGGGTTTTGAGGTCAATATTTTTACATGCGTCTTCTGTTGAAACCGAGAAGGAAAAGATCACATTGTTAAGAGGATCAATTTCTAGTGCCTCTCGGATATTGATGGATTTGGTTCTTAATTCAAGCTTGGCTTCAGGTAGTTCTTTGAATAATTTAAAATAATGGCCAAGCTCTCCTGTTAAGTGAGACAGAGCAAGAGAGTCACTAAATTCCCCTGCGTGAAACCAACTACCCGGATATTTTTTTGCGACACTTTTGATTTCTTTTTTTATCTCATCCCAATTGGTAAAAACAACAATATCAGGAGAGTTAAAAAAACCTTGAAGGTAACAATATTCGCATTCATAAATACAGTTATAACTATTGATGAAATAAAAATGTTTTTCCCCACTCAGACCGTATGCTTCAGGGGCCTCTTTGACGAGTACACCTTTTTTTTCAGCGATAAAGAGATTTAAATTATCTCTTTTTTGCAAATAGGGTTTTTTCACTTTTCCAAAAATGTCTTGATAAGAATCAATGTAAACAATATTTTCTCGAGATTTTTTAGGAAGGCGAGAGACAATATTTTTAGTTGTCTCGACATTTACGATATTTTTTTCAATAAAGACTTTCTTAAACAAGATCATCTCCATTCACGACTGAATCCCACTTCCTGACAGGAAGTTTTGTTAGTGTTGAGCTAATTAAATCGAGGTCTTTTTCAGAGGATATGTTTCCTGAAAAATGAATAGCCGATGTTTCAAAAAGAGGGTCGAGACTAAATTTAATTTTTTGATTACTTAATTTGAGAATTTCAGTTTTTCCAAAGCGGCCAAGATTATAGGTAACAGGAGAGTATTTTTCTTCGATGTATTCAAAGATGGCCTTCGATAAATCTTTTGGCCGCTTGGAATTTATGTCAGTAATAATTTGCTCGATGTCATCAATCATCTGTTCTGATAATTTAATTTTCTTTGAATATTTTTTTAGTAAATTCTTTTGGGCGGTTGTTAAAAATAACCTTGGATGTGAGCTCAGATAATGTTCAAGTTCCGATTTTTCACTTACCTTTTTTTGATATTGGTTCGAGGATGTATTTTCAAGAAAAAATGCTAGAAGATCTTCTGAAAATTTTTGCGCTGACTCTTTAACTATTTGGCAAAATTCTTCGTCGTTTAATTCATCTGAAATAATTTTTACTGAACTCATTGTGATGTTTTGCATTGATGCTGCTTGCGCTAATCCCCATGCCTCTCGGTCAATTAGCTCTCCAAAGTGAGAAAAGTAACTTTTATCTTGCTGTGTTAGAGCTCGTTGTTCTGAGGTGACGATGTCAAATGAGTATAAATTTTTGCAAAAGGGTTTTAAGGGAAAACTTTTAAACTCCATCTTTTTTGCTTTTGCGTCTTTTCCTAAATATATAGTTTTTCCTTCAACAGTATCACCAACGTTTAGTGAGTTGATGAGCGCACCAGCGACACCCATATTAAGAACGTAATTTATTTCAGGGCATATTGCGAGCGCTTGAGTGAGAGACATCGCGCTTTGGAGAAAGCCTTCTCCAGAAATTAAGAGGCCGAGATTTTCCTCTGGTGAGATATAGAGATTTTTTTGTCTCGGATGAGATTTAAGCCTTTTGAAATGGCCAAGAAACGCTCTGGCTTCAGGTCTGTGTGCAAAAGTAAGCAATAACATGACGCATGACTACATCACTTGCTAAATGTTTGTCAAAGCTTCACTTTTTATTGATGGTGGGCAATCCAATGATCTGCAATTTGTTCTCTTTGGCAGATCCATATGTCATCAAAACCCTCTAAATAATCCATAAATTTCTTTAGTGCTTGTATACGGCCAGGTCTTGCAATCAATCGACAATGAAGCCCGATTGACATCATTCTTGGGTAGTCGGCTCCTTCTTCATAAAGGCAGTCAAATGAATCTTTTAAATATTGATAAAACGGTTCTCCATAAGAGAAGCCATTGGCCGTAGCAAAGCGCATGTCGTTGCACTCAAGAGTGTAGGGGATAACCAGATGCTTGTGCTCATTTTTATGAACCCAAAAAGGTAGCTCATCACAATAGGCGTCGGAGTCATATTTAAATTTATTTGTGCTAATAAGAAGCTCTCTCGTGTTGATACTGGGCTTGCCTTGATAAAACCCTGGAGGAGTTTCTCCTAAGATTCGTTGATGGGCCTCAATCGTTTTTTCAATATGCTCAAGCTCAATATCTCTCTTAATGTTTTGGTAATCTAGCCAGCGATAACCGTGAGAGCTGACTTCCATATTTGCTTTTTTCATAAGTTCGCCAACGGAGGGATTTTTTTCTAATGCCAGGCCAACGCAGAAAACTGTGGCCGGTAAATCTCTATCTTTAAAAATATTGATGAGTCGATGAATACCCACTCTCGCGCCGTATTCATAAAGGCTCTCCATATTCAGGGATCTTGCATTTTTTAACGGTGCGGCGCCAATGATATCCGATAGCAAATGCTCGCTTTGGGAATCTCCATCGAGCACACAAGATTCTCCGCCTTCCTCATAATTAATGACAAAGTTAATGGCGACTTTCGCCTTGTTAGGCCAGGCAACTTTTGGTGGCTTATTTCCATAACCAATAAAATCACGGGTGTTTAAGTTATCTTTAAAGCCTTTTTGGGTGGTTACCATGTTCATAAAACCTCTAAAAAAAAGTTATTTATCATAAAATATCAATGGCTTATCAATATTAAACAATCATTCCCAATGTCTGGCCATTTTTTATTGATCGAAAGGCGCTCATGAATGAAAATACGATTAGGAGAATCATTATGCACAAAAACCTTAAATTAAAAAATGCTATCAATCAAACTGTAGAGCGGTTGAAAAATGATTCAACTCCCTACCAGTGGGGGCATTTCGGACAATGCAACTGTGGACACTTGGCCCAAACGATTACGGAGAAATCATCTCGTGAAATTCATCAGTCGGCGAGTCTCAAAGGTGGTGATTGGGGAGTGCGTGCAGAGGAATACTGTGCTGTCAGTCGCTACTTGATTGATGATATTATCAGGCAACTTTTAACTATTGGTTTGGAGCAAGAAGACATTGTTCATCTCGAGAATCTAAGTGATCCAAAAATCCTTCAATATATTTCTGGAAATCCATCGCATTTAGAGCGTCACTCAAAAGAAGACGCAATAAAATATCTGGAGGCAATGTCCGCTTTTATTGATGAGGATTAAGCTAATTTTTTGATTGGGGGTTAAATAATTAAGCTAAGCTGTTTTGGCATGAACCTGCTCTTTTATGGGAGACGCTTTTTTTCTTTTGCTACCTTGAGTTAAACCCAGAATTTTTAAGCACCAATAACCTAAATCAATTTCCCACCATGTTTTTGAAAATTTAATATCATTAGGATTACCGTGATGATTATTTTGATAAAGCTCACCCATTAAAAATAAATCGACGGGAAGTGTGTTTGTGGAGAGATCAGGTGTTTCTTTGTTTCGATATCCATATTTGTGTCCGCACCAGTTGACGATAAGACCATGAATAGGCCCCATTAAAAAATGAACAGGAAGTAGTAAATAGAAAGCCCAATGTGGTGCAAAAGCATAGTAGACGGCAAAATAAACGGCGCCAAATAAAACTCTAACAGGCCAGGAGGAGGCAATTGAGTCAAATATTCTCCATTCTGTCACATGTGGAGTGAAGATATTATTTAATTCATGTTTTTTGTTAAAAATATCCATATATTCAGTTGCGGTGTGAAGCATCATTGAAATTGGTGTTGCGTGCTGGTTTGGCGAGTGTGGATCTTTTTTTGTATCAGAGTAGCTGTGATGGGCCTTGTGAAGAATACCATAGGCATATGGGCTCAAGTAGCTGGAGCCTTGAAAAAGGAGATTTAGCCAGTAAGCGATTTTTTCTCCTCTCGGAGAGAGTTGATAATATCCGTGAGCAGCATACCGATGCAAAAATAGTGTTTGGGCCGCGAGTGATAAATACCAATGAGCGATAAAAAAGACGATGATCGTAATCATAAAATTAACCTGGTTAAAATAACACTCATTACTCTGACAGGGCCTCGTAAATTGATCACTGAAGTGCTCTCGCAATTTACATTTGTTTTACTTTCAATTAAAAAGGCGGAGAGTTTCCCGAGGAGAGGCGCTAAATGATTGACATTACTGAAATTGAGTCATCACCGTTTATTATTGGTGGTGCAGCTTTTAGCGGCCATGGCGGAGGTTATGGGTTTGGAAGTGTTGAGGATAAGGTGGCCGATAATATTATTCGGCAGTCCTTAGATTTTGGCGTAAAGGCCATTGACCTCGCGCCGATTTATGGATTTGGACAAGCCGAAAAAACAGTAGGAAAGTTGGCGAACTCCTATCGTGATCAAGTTTTTCTGACTAGTAAATCTGGCGTTTCTTGGCACTCGACAAAACGAGTGAATATGACAAATGACCCAAAGGTGCTGCAAAAAATGCTTGAGCAAAGTTTGCGTGACCTAAAGACGAGTTTTATTGATGCTTATTTTATTCATTGGCCGGATAAAAATGTGGATATAAGAAAGCCAATGGAAATATTGTCACGAAAAAAAGAACAGGGATTGATTCGCTATATTGGTCTTTGTAATACACACGCCGAAGATTACAAGCGAGCTTCAGAGATTGACGAGATTTCAATTTTACAAAGTGAGTTTAATCTTTTCAATAACGGTTTTGATGAGCATCTGATTGAGTGTGCAAGGAGTATCTCTACTTCATTTTGGGGATGGGGGACTTTTGATAAAGGGATTATTTCCGGAAGTGTAACGAGGGATCGTTCTTTTGAAAAAGATGATTGTCGAAGCTGGGCACCTTGGTGGAAAAAATCGAATAAAAATCAAAAAATAGATTTGATGCAAAAAATTTTTAAAGAGGTAAAAGACGCTAATGGGGTGTCCTTGGCCCTCTCTCATGTGGCATTGTCTAATATTAAAGCAAAACCAATAATAGGCGTAAAAAGTATTTCTCAATTTGAAGGGGTTAAAAAATCATTTGAGCAGCTAAATGAATTCACTTCTATTTATCAACAAGTGATCAGTCGGTACTTTCATGAACAATAGTCCTTTAGTTTCTGTCATTATTCCGACGTTTAATCGCAGCTATGTCATAGCAAAAGCCATTAATTCGGTTTTAAATCAACAATATAAAAATATTGAATTAATTGTTATTGATGATGGAAGTGTTGATCAGACCAATGAGCTTATGCGAAGCGATTTTTCTAATATTCATTACATAAAAACGGATAACAACGGCGTTAGTGCTGCAAGAAATTTAGGTGTCACTCACGCCAACGGTAAGTATATTGCTTTTCTAGATTCAGATGATGAGTGGATGCCAAAGAAGGTTGAAAAACAAGTTGATTTTTTAGAGAGTGGAAACCTTCGCTGGGTCCATGGTGAGGAGAGGTGGATTCGAAATGGAGTTCGAGTAAATCAGAAAAAAATTCATCAAAAAGCTGGTGGAGATATTTTCAATCGCTCATTGCACTTATGTTTAATTAGCCCCTCAACGGTGATGATGGAAAAAAAATTGTTCATCGAAAGTGGTGGGTTTGATGAGGGTTTTATCGTCTGTGAGGATTTTGATTTATGGTTAAGGCTTTTGATTAATCATGAAATTGGTTTCATCTCTGATGAGCTTATTTGTAAGTATGGTGGCCATGAGGATCAACTATCAGCAAAGTTCAAGGCGATGGATGAATATCGAATTATGGCCTATGAAAAATTAGTTCAAATGAAGCAGCTTGGGCCGACGCGATTAAATGAGTTAAAAAAAGTTGCCCTAAGAAAGTGTGACATTTTAATTGTGGGATATACAAAGCACGGCCACATTGAAAAAGCTGATAATATTAAAATGAAAAAAGATTGGTTTTTAAAAAACTTAAGCAGCGACGCTGGAATTGAGTAGTGATCGTTCTAGCTCGTCATAATTTGAGTTCTCACAAGTCGCAATAAAATCTAAGATCTTTTTTAAACTTTTAAACTCATCACACAGATACATCGTTATTGGGTGAATGA
>JAURQB010000160.1 GCA_030836365.1 Bdellovibrionota bacterium
TAACATTTTTTCCTTCTCGGCAAGCGGCCCCCAATTCCGGATCGATGGGGCAAGCCTCATTTTCACTTCGCTTCATGAGAAAATATGAAACCACAAGCAAGATAGCGGTGATCCCAAATAGATAATTTTTTCGCTCAACCAACCAAATGATCTGAGGAAAATTACTAGTCAGGGCCGCAAAGCTTGCGCCCATTCCGATGGAGACGAGGGTCACCGGGAGGGCGCAACACAAAAGTGTACTGAGCGATCCGAAAAGAGAAAAAAACGATAAGATTTTTTTCATTACTTCTTCGCTTCTAACCAAGTGAGCGTCTCGGCGTTATAGCCAGCATCATTTACTTTTTCTTTGATTAATTCTTCTGTCACATCGGTATTAAAAGTAACCTTCACGGTTTTTTTATCCAAGTCCACAATCACATCTGTTTCTGAGTCGGCAACAACGGAAGAAAAATTCTTTTTCATTCCTTGAACACACATTTGGCAAACCATCCCAGGAACATTGACGAGCACGGTTTTTCCCTTTGTTTCAATAGCATTCACGCCGAAAGCACTTAGAGAAAGTAGTGATAAGATCATTAGTGTTATTTTTTTCATCATAAGCTCCTTTATATTTTTAATCATCGTAGACATCTTTAATTTTTTAATCATCGTAGACATCTTTAATTTTTTATTAACCTTAAACATCTTTATGATTTTACTCCTAGAAATGAGTAACATTTTTTAGTAATGAATCATTAATGTTAGGTAGGACTGCCCCTTTGTGGAGTATCCAGCTTCCCATAAAACATTTCGATAAAAAAAGCGAATCATTGGGGTCACCAAAACCTCACGACTTTGCTCTTCAAAATAATACGCTTGCAAAATAAACCAGGTTTGAAGGTCCTTCATACCAGCGCGAAAAGGCGCAAAACCGTAGCGAAGGGTGTAATCATAAACTGATTTATTATCGTATAAATAACCTTTGGATTGAAATACGGTGTAATGATCACGAGACTCCCAATCGGCCATAAAAAAAGGGTTGATCACACTTCCCTCGCTCGCGTTATCTCGATATTGGCCGGCATGAACTCCGGCATAAAGGTTTCCTTGAGCATCTTGAGAGAGCCAGCGCTTTAGTAAGGTATTTACACCAAGGCTATAATCTCTGTAGTCCCCTAATTGTTGAAACCAGTTCGAGTTGGCGACCAAGGCAAATCGAGAATTCATTGAGTACCCGACTCGCATTTTGTTCATCATCGGCATGAATGAGCCTTGATAAACCCATCCACCTTTATAAATAACTGGATGGGCGATCAAAGAGAAACTTGTTAGAAAAAAGGAAAGAGTAATAAATCGAATGATGTTTTTCATCAATTAAATATATACCCCCGGGGGGTATATCACAACCCCCTTTGACAAATTTTTTAGGTATAATGAAACGAATAATTATTATTTGAGTATCCAAAAGGTACCGCGTACCTTTTGGGTTCCAACCGCAAGAGTTATCATTATTGGTTTTCCCGGCCTCTTTGGCGCGATGGTAACTGACTACCTAAAATAGTAAAAAACTTGGGTGAAAAACCTATAAGTCATTGATATTTAACTACTTATCTATGTATATTTTTCAAACCACAACGCATCGCGCAGTAAGTAATTTTTTATCCTGTATAACTGCAACATGAAAAATTTTATTTTAATTGGAATCTTAACAACTTTCTCTCTCATCTTCGGTTCATCTGGTACTTCATTTGGCGCCACAGTTGAAATGAAGTTAAACCTTCATTCAATTTATGGAGGGAAATTAACCTCCACTGAAATAAAAACGCCGTTTAATCTGATTACAGATATGAATGTGCGACTTATCAATTTTTCTGAAGACACCTATAATATGAGTGGAGAGGAAATAAACGAATATATACATGGTAAACGGTTTTACACTCAACAACGAGCAACTCAAGGAGTTAACCTAGAGGAAGCGACAAAGGTTTACCAAATAAAACGCGACATCTATCGGCACCATGAATTGAATGAAGAAGATTTTATTCAAATGGCCGGCGATACAATTAAGGCGAATGCTAAAAGTTTTGATGAAAAAATAAAACTACTCTCATCGATGCTCGAAGATATGTATTACATTTATGACTACAAAAGAACCCAAGGAGAAGGGTCGGCGGAAGTTTCATTCAATGATATCGCTAAAAGTTTGGATGGACGCTACAGTGGTGCCCACAGAGATCGAGCAGGAGTGTGTCGCGATATGCACCAGGCGATTTTAAAAATCGCAAAAGCGTCAGGAGTACCTGAAGGTTTTGGCATTAGTTTTATTTCAAGTGGTGCACCCCATTTAAATTTGATTTTCACCGATCCAGAAAATCCAAAGCGCGTGATTAATTTAAATTACGACATTGTTTTCAATAATGAAGGAGGTTGGGAAAACTCTCTTCTTACTCAAAATCATGTTAGTCCAAGTTTAGGTCTAGGATTTTACCTCTGGAATGCCAATGATAAAGTTGAGTTGTATATTCCAAGTGATAAAGGAGTTCTCCTTTATATGGGCTCTGGAGGAGACCTTGAAGAACTTAACATGGCACTCCCAGAGAACTACACGAATATTTCAGCTGAAACAAGAACGAAGCTGGGAAAATTTGCGCTGTTTTACGGGCATGCAGGTGGAGGTGATGGGACTCATGTATTAAGCCTAAATCAAGCACTTTCAAAAAAAATTAATAATTTTATCGAAACGGATATTGGACATTCAGTTTTTTATTCGCAACGAACAATGGATACTAGGGATGACACCGACTTAAATACGATTGGTTACTATATTCGAAACTCCTTTAAGTTTTCTAAAAATTTTAAATTTAATTCTCAAGAAATTGATCTGTACTTTAATACATTTATCTACGGCGCAATTTTTCAGGCAGTAGTTAAAAGCGATGATCCAAATAAAAGCGTTAATAATTTACGTTTTGATTTTCATGGCTCGCTAAAAACGGGAATCAAGCATCAAGCGTACTTTTCGGATTCAATTTTAACCACAAAACTTGAACTTTCGATCCTTCCACAGACAGGAAATATTGCAAATTTTAGTCAGTACAATTTAACTGAACCAGGTTTTGACTTTATGCCATCGGGTTTATTTTTATCTCAAAATTATGAATTTAACATCAATAATTCACTAACTGGCGAGCTTGGACACAAACTTAGCCTTTACCCTATAGATGGAATGCCGGTTATAATTGGCCAACTTTATGGCAAACTAAAATACAAAAATTATGTTCAAGCTAGATCATCCGCCGTCGGTTGCTTAAGCGACTATTGTCCAGCATTTCTTCCTGGTACTGCCAGACGAATCGACAATTCACTTAACTATATATTTAGCGATAAATTCAAATTCGGTTTTTCCAATTCTTTGTATGAAGATGGAAATTACTACTTCGGCTTAAACCTAAAAATCATTCACTACTAAGCCCAAAAGGCAAAAGGTACGCGGTACCTTTTGGGCTATTTGATTGCTGAGCTAGAAATTTTTAAGTCAACCACGTATCTATACTCTTTTGTAACGTCAAAACCTTCGTCAATCGTAACGTGCTTTTTTGAAAAAGTTGCTTGAGCATGACAATTTCCAGTAGGCGAAATCTTGATCACCTCTATTGGCTTTCTCAAAAATCTTCTTTGCCAAACTTTTTTCGTTTGAGCACAAACAACATCATTAAATAATACTTCATTGTATTCAAAATCATGCTTTAAACCAGTAACCCTAGTTCTTACTGTTTTATAGATATAGCTATCAAAATCATTGTAGATAACATCAAGGGCCACCCACGCTCTACCTAGATCACTTTTATCAACATGGTACTCAATATTAACAATTCTTAATGGTCTGTTTTTACTTTTTAAGATGATGGACTCTAAAGAGTCAGACCCTACAGCAAGAAAGCTAAATGAAAGAAATGATAATATTGTAACGAATCTCATACAAACACCTTTTTGAAATTTTTTCCACAAACACCACAAATAGGGCCAACCCGTCAAGTCCAAAAGGTACCGTGTACCTTTTGGCGATGGTTTGACGATTGCCTTTTGGCCGTTATCGGATTTTTCGTAAAGACTGTATTAAAAAATCTGGCGTAAACGGATCATCTTCACCTGTGTCATTTCTTAAATCGTGATTGATTTCAATATGAAGAAAAGTACTCTGATCATCGGCATTCGCACCTTCCGTGCATGAATTTGCGCGCTGATCATTAAGATATCTCCCTTGAACGTTCGTCGAAGCGCAAAGCCGATAGCTCTCCTCTCCACTCTTATTACAACTTAATACCTTCGAGCCTTCCATCTGGATTTTCTCATTCATTACGCGGGCCAACTTATTTGAAAGAGCACTTGCCGCTAAAACGTCTTTCGAACCAACTGAAAGTCTCGCAAGAATATTATGATCTAATTTCGAAGGACAACTTTTTTCACCACAGGCATGAAACTGGATATGATACGCATCGGGAAATTGCTGATGATGATACTTGGAGAACTGATGAAAATAGTGATCTATATTATGTGCGGGATCAGATTTTCGGTACCGCTCTCGCTGGCCGCAAACGGACGTCATGCCTGAGCACGTAGAGTATTTATCTGATAGGCAACGACTGCTTGAAGAAATAAAAAGGTAGCGAAAAGATAAACCAACAAACGCCTTTAGTGCAATGGGTGCTGAGCCTCGATCAATCACCGGGTGTGGCGCGGCGGCGAGGTGATAATACTCGGCATCTTGATTGATGCAAAAAATTCCTTGTCCCTGATTTTTCTTCGGAGTGAGACAAATAATTCTCTTTTGAGCAAACTCATGAACCGAAAATTCATCTATAGCAATGTGTTCGGCGCGCCCTGAATCGATCATCGTTAAGACTTCTTTAAATTGATGTAAATCTGGAGATGATAGATGGTTAAAATTTCCTGTGATTTGGTAGTTAAAATCTCGAAGAAAACCACTAAGGGATGTGCTCGTTTTATCAATTGAGCTCAGCGCGCGCTTGTCACGACTTCGCTTCATCAATCCCAGCGAACATGAACTAAGCACCAATAAAATAAAAAAAATAATTTTTGGCTTCACGACGATGTTTATCGAACCTTATGATGAAAAAATAAATTTTATTGCCCCCCAAAAGGTACCGCGTACCTTTTGGGTATTTTGGGTATACCTTTTGTCCTTTTTGAAAAATATTTCTTAATTAGAATGCCTTAATTCGCAGACCTAAATTCCGATAACAAAACAATGTTATTTTTATTACTTCTTCTCAGTTCACTGTCATTTGCCCAAGATGGGTCTCCGATGAAGACCGTGGATACGATTAAAATTATTGACCAGTTAAATTCACCAGACAAAGTAAACTGTCACCCCGAGCAAGGAGATAGCACCCAAAGTGAATATCATCGAAAGCGAGAGGGCTTTGCTGGCCAAGTATCATGCCAACTAAAGTGCGTTAACGGAAGCCAGGAAATCGTTACGATGAATAACACATTCACGAATGAGGCAATGGAGCTCTCCTCTGGAGATGGCGGCTTTCACGCAAGTTTTAATATCACGCTTGACTTGTGGCTTGATTCAATTTGTTTATCTCTCGCTGAAAATACCTGTGGTTCCAAAGAAAATATCGAGGTCATTGAATTAATAAATTTAACGAGTGGCCAGTGGAGCTACGATGGACCAAAATATTGCCCAACTCTTTCAGAAGCAAAAAAGATAAATCACTCTGAAATAAATCGAAGCAGAATACTTCCAGATTTTAAGGAGTCAAGGGTACCATTTGAAACAACTAGTGGGGCAATCCAATCGACTGCTCCATCAAATTTCTCTTTGTCTCAACTTGACCTTCCTGAAACAGGATTTGACGTAGAACGTGAAAACAATAAAATTGATCCAGATTTTTTATGGCAAGATTATTACTTCAGCGAATCTTTTTTGCAGGAGCATAGCCAATTCTATGAAAGTGATGATTTAACTGTAGAAGAAATCAAGGCCTATGCGTTAAAAGTATCCGGAAAGGAAAGTGAGAAAGAATTCATTAACTGGCGAATTAAAGAAAAGGGAATCGATGTAAAAAGCTGCGAGCGCTCAATTAAGGTGGATGCATGTTATGGCGACTGCATGAGAACTGAGCGAGGAGACATTGCCATAATGGGATCCAACATCATCAGTGAAAATAACTTAGGACAAAAAGTAGTTTGTGCAGATAATTTATTCAAGTTTTTTTTAGAAAATAACATTCCACAAAATCTATATAAAAATTACTGCCGAATATTTTTAAACCAAACATTTAGCACAACTCATTTCACGGGAACAAGTTGCTCATCCTTTCGCTTCAGAGATCCGTGCGAAAAATTTTTTTCTAATTAATTTCACAAATATACATATCTTCGAACTTTTGGATATCTTTTCTCTTTCCACTTCGATAGAGACGATTAATTAAATTAATTTCTTTCAGAAAGCTGTAATATTTGAATAGACGATTTGACTTTAATCGACCTCTTTTTTTCATTAAATCGGCCAGATAAATGGCATCATATTCACTCTGAATCCTTCCACTTTTTAATAGCGCGTGAGCCTGCTTGCCTCGTTGATATAACTCAATAAAATCAAGGACGAGATTTGGATATTCCGAAAGGTATTTTTCCATTTTCTCTTCAAAATTAATTTTTATCATGTCTGGGACAGAGGCAACAAAAACATCATCCGCGTCAAATGACATAAGCGCTTTTTCTACTTCTCCTATTAGTTTTTGGATTTTCGTATTGTTGATGTCATAAAGTGACTTAACACCATGACATCGTTCCGCCAAAAAATCGGCTTCCCGAGTACCTTCAATACCACTTGAAAATAATCGACTGAGAAAATTCGACTCAATATCATAAGGCCCTATTTCAAATTTTTTCTGTAAGAAGTCGATACTCGACAATTGACCTCTATATTCATTTAGAGCACCATCATTTTGTGAATACTCATGAGCATCTGCGAGTGATCCATGATGGGGTGATAACTCCGATTCACTCATGCGAATTCCCCATGAAGTATTCACCTCACAATCATGCCCGAAGCAATCAACTTCACTAAGTGAAACAGTTTTATAATCACTCGCCGCTGCCGAGCACGTATTCCTTCTAGAATGAGCTATTTGATGGATAGCACCTGAGTGACAAAATGGCGCTACGATCTGAAGCCGAGAGGACTGCTTTATATTTTTATTGATTATTTTATTTAATCGATTGATTGAAACGCGCTCATTGTTTAAAAGAACTTGTGTATTTCCGGGTTTTACTTCCGAATTTGATGAAAGGCCGTGAGAATAAAGTGTCATTTTTAGTGAGGGTAATTTCAAGCTACCAACTTTCTTCATAAATTTATTAAGCTGCCGACCATTTTCCACTTTTTGAAAAAAGACATTGGGCCATTTAATAAAATGTTTTTTCAATTCATCTGGTGCCGCGATAAAAACCCGTTTTTGGTCTTTATGTGCAGCCTCAATTAAATTCAACGTTGATCTTATATATTCTTGCTTGTCTGTGTCTCTAAGAGATCTACCTAAGACAATTACTTGGTGCTCAGATGATAAAATCAAGACTGAATATGTTAATAAGAAAAAAATCGTAACGCTTTTTAAAATCTTCATGGTTAAATAGCTAGCAATTTTGGTTCCAAAAAAAATTTCTATTAAGTCATCGAAAATACGATTAAAAGACTGACTAAAAGTTGTAATTGTTTACTTATTTGACGGCAAAATAATTGAAATCACCTGCAACCATAAATAAGCAATCACCTGTACAGAAAATTGACAAAAATAGTGTTTATCGCTTTCGTAACTAATAAGCACCTGAAATCAAACCATCATCTTGGCATGGCCTTTGCTCCTCTAATTTCAAATTATTAATGGGGATACTAACATGGATAAACGACTTATATTGATTTCAACTTTTCTATTCACCATAATTGCGACGGGGCAGGATGCACCAAACTGCAATACGACAGCAATGCAATATACTAACGCTTTTGAGTGGGAAGAAAGAGAAATGTGTATGGATCCCTATAAAACTATTTGCGAAAACGACAGCACAAATGAAAACTTTCAAAAAAGAAGTTTGGCCTATACATACCAAATCGCTCAGAAAGCAGGAGAAAATATATACCAAGCAAACAAGGCGCTTCTTAATTCTAAGGGAATAACAGAAATAAATATGTTTAATTATAATAAAATACTAAAACAATATGAGAGCGCGTGTATTGACGATAGTAATATTGAATGTCGAAGCGAAAAAGTTGAATTTTTCAGAGACATGCCTGATCTTTATGAAATGGAAATTGAGGAGCAGGTAACCGAAGAATTCTACCGCCTTATGGACGAGAGCTTAGATTCAAAAATTGATCATCTTCACGCAGCCTTTCAATTACAACAAGAAAGATTGATCGAAATTGCCAAGCAAGAGCTCAAAGGAAAGCTCTCGCCTGTTGAAATAGAAGAAACCATTTACCAATTAAGAGTCACAAAAGGTGTATTTTCAACTTCAGATAAATCCATGAATTTGAACTTCCCCTTTTTAACAACAACTGAGCAACAACAAATCAAAGATGAATTTAGAATGTTTTGCTATGATAACCTTAAACCTGTTCACAATGCGGCCTTCACTACCGCGAGATTTAGAAACCAAAAGTATAATATTACCTTCTATTGCCCAAGTGATTATATTGGTGGATTAGAGGATGCAGATACATTAAACTCCGTCTATCGCTCACTAGCTTTCCTCGTTGGACACGAGTTAGGTCATCAGATCAGTATGAGAATTAAAAACTTGGGTGTGTTTGATCAATTTAATAAGTGTATGAAAGATAACTTTGCTACTGGGGAAATACTTGGACATCATCATGATTATCACAACGAAGCACAAGCAGATTTTTGGGGTAAAAAACTCGTTGGAGAAATCTTAAAAGATCTTCAAGACCGACCAGTAGAAGAAAGAATATTATTTATCAAAGAAACCGCAACTATTCTTTGTGGAGCGCCAGATGATATGATCCATCATGCATCCGAGCACCGTTTAAATTTGGCCTTAAGATTAACTCCAGAGTTTCGAAATGCATTCCGCTGCTCTCGCTACTCTGATCAGATGCGCCTACAAAAACCTATTAACTGCGAACTAGATGGTGAGCATTACATTATGATCCCTGAACTTTAATAAAATCATAGAAGGAGATTTTATGAATTCTGTAATTATTTCGTCACTTTTTTTATTAATTCCAACCATCGTGTTCTCATCTGAAAGATCAAGCTGCGAAGATCAATCAATAACAGATAACCAAAGACAAATTGAAATAGATATGTGTGTCGACCCTCATGCGGTAATTTGTTCAAAAGATAATTATAGTAAAAATTATTTTAAGCGCGGGCGGGCTTTGATCGATGAAATTTTTGAAGAAGTATCAACACAAGTTTATGGAGAAAATGCCCACATATTAAACCAAAGAAATGTAAGTTCTATCACAAGAGATAATTATAATGCTATTTTTGCTCCAATAAATGATGAGACGTTTTGCGTTGATGATGCTGTCATTTGCCATGAAAGCGAAATACAAATTCCCATTCACACACCATGGTTTTACCAATTTTACTTAGAGGATACAGTTCAACAGAGATTTTTTCAAAGACTACATGAAAAAATTGATCCTAAGTTGGATGCGCTATATGAGGCATATAATCTTCACCTCGAACGAATGATTCAAATAACTCAAAAGGAGTTAAAGCAAAAAATACCTCAACAAAAAATTGACCTCATCACAAAAAACTTAAAAGAATCAATACCATTATTTTCGTCATCGGATGCCTCCATTGATCGCGCGTTTCCCAATTTAACACCACACGAGAAGTCCATTATCAAAAGTAATTACGAACAAAGTTGTTATCATAAATTAACTTCAGATATAAATGCATCCTTTGGACAATACCGATTTGGATCTGTTGTCATAAACACAACGTATTATTGCCCTGCTGATTATTTAGGAGAAGAAGAGGGAGCTGATACACTACGATCTGCTTACAACTCTCTCGCTTTTTTAGTTAGTCACGAGCTGGGACATCAAGTTTCAGATAATCTAATCAATACATCTGTATTCGATAAGTTCGACCATTGTATGGAAAACAATTTTGCCAAGAGTGAAATTCTAGGACATCACACAAACTACCAAAATGAAGCTCATGCGGATTTTTTTGCAAAAAGGTTATTGGGCGATATTCTAGACGATTATAAAGATTATCCACTGATGGATAAAGTAGATTTAATTAAAGAGGCGACCGTGGTTCTTTGTGATGCTAGAGATGATCAAATACACCACTCTGACAAACATAGGATTAACCTCGCAATAAGGTTAATTCCTGAATATAGAGACGCATTTAACTGCTCTGATCACTTACATGAGATGAGATTGCGTAAACCTGTGGATTGTGGTCTGGATGGCGAAAAAGTCATCATGATCCTGGAACTCTAAACTCCCAAAAGGTACGCGGTACCTTTTGGGGTTTATTACGTAAAATAATAAAAAAAGCCGGTGATAAACACCGGCATCTATATAAAGCTATCGATTTTAAATTAAAGCTCTTCAGTTTTACCCTCTCCTGGGCAACTATCAAGATCAACCCAATCTGCGAGTGAAATATCTTTAAAAATTATTTTAACAAAAATTCCACTTAGAGGAGCATAGAATTTTACTTTTGCAGATCCATTTTTTATTTGAACGAACTTAGTCCGCTCTTTTGTCTTTCCTGTATTTGTATTTTTACCAAAGAATTTGACAATGAAAACTTTTCCCTCTCCTGCAATGCTAGGTTTAATAACATCAATTAATACGTCTATTTTATAAGGATAACTTTTCCACTCTAATTCAATAGAGCTTGGGGTATTTTCTCCATCAATAAGAAGTTTATCTTTTTCAACTGATTGTTGGCCAAGAGGGGAATAGTTCCATAAAACATCCGCCTTGAATGCACGATCTCTCAAATCAAGATCCCAACATTGTGAATACCCCTTTGAGGCGCCAAGAATAAGTAAGGCCACTAATAAGAATAAATTTTTCATCAAATCTCCCTAATTTTTTTTTGTTTTCTACAATGTATGGTTAGAAAGTAAAACTACTATGAAATTAATTCTCATTGCTGGAAGCAGCCAAAAGCCCAAAAGGTACGCGGTACCTTTTGGCGGTAAAGAGTTTTGATCATATTAATCATTTAAAATCAATGGTTTATTGAGCCCAAAAGGTACCGCGTACCTTTTGGCTCCTTTTGGCTCCTTTTGGCTTTTGGCGGATTACTCTAAGACTTCATTTAGATTATCACTCGCATTGACGGTAATTCCGCCTTGTTGGAAATCGATTCCATCAAGCTCGGAAGTCGAAGAAAGTGAGCTATTTGAATGCATCCAATCCCCTACTTTATTTTTGAAATGATTATTAGTAATGCTCACTTCAGAAATCCTTGGCCCCACGATATCAAGATGACTAATCGTTAATGCATTTTGCATCACAGTGATCGCATCACAACTGTCACCCTTATTTAGACTATTGCCATTAATACTTATTTCATCCAATTGATCAAGGAGATATATGCCTGCTGAATCACGGTCACTTACATTGGGTATCTCTCCTCCGTCGGTGAATGTATTTCCTCTTGTTGAATCATCACAATTCTCAAAGTTAATAACATTATTAACTACATCAACTTTTTTTACATCAACCAATCTGACACCGATAAAATCAAATTGAGTAATTTCGTTTTCCGATACTCCTACTCCTCTCACATCACCCCACGTCTGGTGCTCAACATCATGTCCCTCAACATTTATTCCGAAAAGATTGGCTTTAATGATATTTTTTTTAATTTCAATTCCTGAAGTAATTATTCCCTCGTTAATATAACCATGTTCTTGATATTGAGGCTGAACATGAATACCGTTATACCGAGGCGCAGATATTGTATTACTGTAAAGAGTCACATTTTCACTAGGTAGGGTTAAAAAAATTCCATGCTGTAGAGAATTTGTTATTGTATTGTTTTTCACAACTGTATCTTTACATAAATAGACACTAATCATTGCTCCCTCAATTATATTTTCATGAAACAGTCCGTTTTTTTGAACAGAAAAAGAAATACCATCCCCTAAAAATTCACTGGATATATAATTTCCAACAATCTCGTTGTCCGTTGAGAAATCAAATTGGCTTTCTCCATTTTCAAGATAAACATCCATTGTTTCATCTTTTTCTTCTTGCCCGATATTAGCTCCTTTTGAGCTTACAGGAGGGCCGGCGAAAAAAAGGGCAAAGATTTTATTACCACCTTTGATAATATTATTTTTAATCAGGATGCCGCTTCCTCCACCCTCAACCAAAGCAGCTTGAGCATTATTAGTTTGTGTATCAAGCGTGATCGTTTCAATAGTCACGTTGTCCGCCCTAATAACAAGTAGGTCTTTCTCTGGGTCCGTTTGGATGATCTGAACACCGTCGGCACTTTCACCTACGATTTTCGTTCCATCAGTTGAAACAATAATCTCTTGGTCTAATTGGTAAATACCATTGTTCACAAAAATATTTTTTCTTCCGTCTATGAGAGCATCTTTTATTGAAGAAAAATCATCATCATTTGAATCACCAACAGTGACCAAGATCCTTGGATCATCTGTCTCACTTGCCTCGGATGAGGCAGTACCACTTGCATCCTTATTAAAAACAATACCACATCCAGGCAAAATAAAGGCCAAACAAAAATAATGGAATAAAATTAACAGGGATGTCTTCATTGAAGTCGAAATCGTCAACAATGAGAAAAAAAATGATGATTTCATGATGTAAATCATCTTTTTATCCCCTCTCAAATCATCTCAAAATACTGAAATTAAACGATATAGTAGCTGTAGATAAACAAACGGGAGGAAATATATGCAAACAAATACATTAATGAGACGTGGGCGATCACTAGAGAATGGATTTTTTATTACACAAGAATCAATTATTATCAGCAACCTAAAAGAAGAGCATAAAGAAAAAGTTAATTTGGAAAAGCTTAAGCAGCACACGGGGATATCCAATGATCAAGTCTTAAAAGATGCGATGGACTTTGGACTCACTCCAAGCACACTATATGCTTTTATTTATTTTCCCATTGTCTATACCGCTTGGAGTGATGACCTTCTCGATGATAAAGAGAAGAAGAAAATCAAACTTATCGCCAAAGATCTGGGGATTTGTGCTCACGAAGACTCAGTAAAGCAAATTGAGTATTGGCTCAACAATCGTCCAGGCCCTCAAGTCTTTGAAGCGTGGAAAAAGTTTTTTAAAGAATATCAAAAAAATCTCAGACCAGAGCAACTCTCAAAGCTAAAAGCGATGATGATGGAAAAAGCACAAACGGTTGCTAGCGCTTCTGGGATTCTTCCGTTTATTGGGAACATTTCACGGGCCGAACAAAAATTTCTTGATTCTCTTGAGGCTTTTTTAAATGTTGCAGACGAAGGTGAATTAGAGAGCATAAAAGTTGCTGACTTTATGACTGAAAATGTTTTTTGTTGTAATGAAAATCAGACGGTTGAGAATGCGGACACTGTTATGCTCGCCGAAAATTTTAGTGTCATCCCAGTTGTCAACAACGAGGATGAACTTGTTGGCGTCATCACTGAGTCAGATTTTGTGGGAAAACAAGCAAAAGTGCCCCACGCACTTGCTTCAATTAAGAGCATGTTTGGCCAACATTTTTATTTTAGCGAAATTGAGCCTATTTACAAAAACGCTAAAGGCAAAAAGCTCAAAGAGGTGATGACAAAAAACCCTATCACTGTAACAGAAGAACACACGCTAACAGATATTATCGAATTGATGAATCAACGTAGTCTCAAACGTCTCCCCGTTGTTCGCGGCAAACGCGTCGTGGGCATCGTCACTCGAAAAGACCTGCTCAAGGCTTTTCTCATCCTCGACTAAAAAAAGGGGCGATTTTTATCGCCCCTTTTTTTATTTGTTTTAATCTCATACTAGAAAGATTTAATAGGAACAATCATTAACAACATTACCAACTAATCCCAAGCCTAATACTTGTTCACAAGAAGTCTCATTACCACCTATATTACAACTCAGATCAACATTATTGCAGTTTGGTTCTACGATATCACCATACGTATAAGTATAATTAAATGAGCAATCAAAAAAAACTCTTTCGGATCCTTCTATTGGAAAATATGTATTGTTAAAAACATATCCCTTACTATTTCCTGAAATATAAATTTCATCTCCAGATTGATAATTTTGATAATTTATAATTGCATCAGTTTCTAAACCTGTAACTTCAAATGTTTCTTCATTGCATGTAAAGCTAATATCAATTTCATCGTGATCTGGTATTAGCTTTCCACTATCATCCATATTTAATTCCCCATTGCTTAGTTCTGAGTCATTGTAATATTGATCACAGAAAATATAATGAACATTGTTTTGGCAATAGGAATTATCTGCATTATCTGATTCAATACAGTTAATACCTATTAACATATCATCGATTACATTTTCTTTATAAGTTTCACAATTTGCTCCTTTGGAACCTTGAATCGTAAATACTTCCCTTTCAAATAATTCACCACTTTTTAGTTCTGTTCTAATCAAAGTCATGTTTGTAGTGACTATTTCTCTAGCTAACTGATCAAACTGGCTTTCAAATACTTGATTTAGAACTTGAATTTCTTGTTCAGACACAAAGTATTTTGTACCTGTTGATTGAGCCGATGCACCTGCCTCTTTTTTACTATCAACACAAGAGCACAATAAGCAAAGAAAAATGGGTAGAAAAACAATATGTCTCATAATCTTATTATCGGCTAATATGACTAAATTAATAAATATTCTTTTAACTAATGAGAATCTAATGATCGTTAATAGAAAATAATTGAAATCATGAGGCATTTTTTGGCCAAAAACCTCCTTATCTCCAAGGAATTAAAAAGTTTATTCTGTAGAATTCAGCACTTATAATGATTAAAAGAAAAATCTGATAAAAATAAATAAAAAATATCATGATGGAGGATAAATGAAAAATATTGGGGTTATTTTGGCGGGGTGTGGTTACTTGGATGGCGCGGAAATTAGAGAGGCCGTGCTAACGTTACTAGCTATAGACACCCGTGGGGCGAAGGCACGAATTTTTGCCCCAAACATTAATCAACACCACGTGATCAATCACCTCTCAGGAGAAGAGCAAACTGAAACGAGAAATGTTCTTATCGAATCTGCAAGAATTGCTCGAGGGGAAATTGAAGATCTTAATCAACTTGATCTAAATACACTCGACGCGATCATTCTTCCGGGTGGATTTGGGGTGGCAAAGAATCTCTCTGACCTCGCGTTTAATGGGCCAAACGGAAAAATTAACGAGCAATTAAAAATAATCCTTCAACAGGCAATTGAACTCAGAAAACCCATTGGCGCCATTTGCATCTCACCAGCAGTTATCTGCTTGGGGCTTGGTGAAAAATCACCTTCCGTAACAATTGGCAATGATGAAGGCACGGCCGGTGCGATTAGCTCCCTTGGAGGAATTCATCACAATAAAAATGCAGATGAAATTCAAGTAGATGAGGTCAACAAAATCATCTCCACTCCTGCTTACATGTATGATCAAGCTAGCATCTCTGACATTGCTATCGGAATCGATTTATGCGTGCAAAAAGTTCTCGAAATGGCTTAAACACAAAGTAAAAATTACAATTTTATGGCCTGTCCATAGCTACTTAAGTATCGGTTTTATATTTAAAACCCAGGAAGGTAGTTCAATGAAATTCGTTAGTATTTTATTTCTTTTTATCAGTCTCGTGCATATAAATCCCTCCACTGCAGAGGTACGTCAACTTCAATCCATTGATCAAGTTATTAGTAAGTTTCAGAATCTAACGTTAAAATTTAAGCGAGATAAAAATCACCGTCTCATTTTTGCCACTACTTATCTTGACAGTACAATAGAAATAAAAAAAGAAATTGAAAACAACTCATTCATCTACCCAAATTGGGTCGAATCTATTGTCGTTGACTTTGCTAATCTATATATAAGTGCTTTGCACAACTATGATCAATCAAAAGAAACACCACTTAGCTGGAAAGAGGCTTTTAAAATAAATGACCAAAAATATTACAAACTTTCAGTTCAACTTCTAATGGCAATGAACGCTCACATTTATCACGATTTACCAATTGCGCTGATACAAAGTTTTGATAAAGGCTTCCAACCTGAGGAAGTCAAAAATGATTTTTACAAAATGAATGAAGCTTTTGAAAGACTAACGCCAAAATTTATGGCCCTTTTATATGATCTCGAAAAAACACTTGGTATAAATAAAAAAGGTATTAAAGACTGGATAGTCTTTAATGTGGTTAAGTCAATGCGATCTGACGCCTGGGATCTTGGGTTAAAACTTTATCAGTCCTCCTCTGCAAATCGTTTTAACCTGATCAACCATTTAGGCCGAGATGCATTTGATAATGCCAATCTTATCAGAAAAGGTCGTTTCTTCATTCCCTCACACTAAAGAATAATAATTTATAACCTCTCCAATGCTCATTTTACCCAACAGAGAAAAACATCAATAAAATGATAAAATAGAATCATGCTATTTGTTCAAATTTTTATTGCTTTAATCGTTTCAACTCCCCTATCAATGGCCGAAATTAATGGAGTTATTATAAGCGACAAAGGCGGCCTTGATGATTACTCCGAATTTATCATCTACATAAAAGAAGGAAATCGCTTCCCTAAGTTAACATCAAAAAAACAAAAAATTGAAATAGGCCAAGTAAATAAAAAATTTACGCCGTCTGTTTCCGCAATTGAAACCGGAAGCTCAGTCGACTTCAAAAACTATGATGATATTTTTCATAATGTATTTAGCCTTACCCCTGGAAGTAAATTTGACCTTGGCGTATTTAAGGGCGAACAGTCATTCAAAGATGATTTAAGTTCAACAATTAAAAAAAACAATCAAGTAACATTCAAGAAACAGGGAAAAGTTGATATTTTTTGCAATATTCATGAGGACATGATGACAAGTCTCTATGTCTTTGATCACGGGTACTTTGCGAGTATTAACCAAGACGGACAATTTCAATTACCCACACCCGAGAACGGAAACATAACAATTGTCCTGGATGGAAATAGAATTAAAAAACCTATTGCTAAAAAATTTAATGTAAAAGATTTACCTAAGTTTTTAAAAATAAAATTTAAATCGGTTGATATGAAACCAATAAAAAAACACTCAAAAAAAGATGGTACGCAATACAAGAAAACACAATGGGATATTGACGAAGATGACTTCTACTGAAAATAAATTAAAACAAATCATTACAATTGTTATCACCTCATCGATTTTAATTATCACATTCGCATTTATTCTATGGACTTCTTATATAGAAAAAAAAGAAAACAACATTAACTTTCATAACAAAATAGAAGAAACCAAAAATATCATTAATGGACTAGTTGAAGTGAAAAAAATGAAAATGAAGGCCTTGGCAGACTCTATTGCGACTGGCCCAATATTGAGAGGCGCCATTTCAACTGATCATGCGGAAACGATTAATGATGTCTTAAACACAATAAAAGAAAAAAATAATCTTCAGTTTGCTCTCTTAATTAAAGATAAAAAAATTCAATATTCAGATAATGAAACGCTTAAACAAGATTTGGGAATTAAAGACTTAAGTAGTGCAAAGTTTTTAGGAGCAACTAAAATTAATGACTCCATCTTTCTCATTTCTAGCACACTTAAAAAAGAAGAGTTGGATCAATGGAGCAATATTACCGGCTCCAAATTCATCCTAATTGATAAAAACAACCAAGTCATCATTAGAAATTATCCGCACGATGAAGTAATAAGCGATGAATCCCCCCTGTCTTTTTCTAAGAATAGTAAATATCTTATCGGCGGCTTAAAAGAATTAAAAGAAACGATGACGATTAATTTTTATATCTCTATCGAGCATATGAAGCAATCTTTCGAGCGAAAAAGAAACAAGTATCTATTACTTGGCGGTATGCTGACTTTTTTTGGTTTTATCATCGGGATTATTATTTCAAATATTATTTCCAAAATGATGGGTAAACAATCCAGAACATCTAACAAAACAATTGATGATCTATTTGAACAAATAAATCTATTAAAAGAGAAGTTAAATTAAGCATGAAAAAAAAGCATAAAATACTTTATCAAATCATGCCATATTGGCGACTTGTGTTTAGGTATCCTTTATATTTCCTCAATGCGACAGTTGCGGCCTTGTTAACGAACATGCTCCTTACTATGCAACCTGGCCTATTAAAAGTATTTATCAATGAGGCCAAGCGTGGCGTTTCGGAGCAGCAACTGCTCATCATTGTCATCTTTATGCTATCAGCACTTTTTCTGGCGTTTTTATTTGATACCATTCAGGTTTCAACCGCTCATTACTTTAAACTCTCCATCGAAAACTACCTTCGAAAAATACATTATAAATATTCAAAAAACAGAGATATTAAGGAAATTGGTTTCCCTATTCAAAAAGGTATTTATGGGCTCACTCAATTCTCCCTTCTTACCTCCCTTGAATTAATAATCGCAATAATCAATTTATCTATTGTTATTATTTTTATCTACTTCAGTAATACTTTTATTGGCCTAGTCATCACGTTCTTACTTTTCATTTCAGCGATCATTTCGACAATGCCAATTCTTGAAATTGGAAAAATATCTAAACAAAAAGAAAATGATAAAAAAGACTGTATTCCCATTTTTAATTCGAGTTCACCAAATGATTATTTTAATCAGCTGACAAAAATTCAATCACAAGATGGAAAACTTTTTCTATTAGAAACTTCGCTCGTTTTTATTTCATTTACACTATTTAAAGTTCTCCCGACATTAATACTCATCTATTTTTTGAAAAATGACCCTGAAAACATAGGGGAGATGGCGTCTTATTTTCTCTACTTTACCCTTTTGAGAAATCCCTACAACAAGTTAATTTTAATTATCAA
>JAURQB010000161.1 GCA_030836365.1 Bdellovibrionota bacterium
AAGATCGATGGAATTTTATCAACTAAAATTTATTGAGCGAGGATATATGGGACTATTAACGGGAAAAAAAGCGCTTATTCTTGGTGTGGCAAATGAAAAATCGATTGCTTGGGGAATTACTCGCGCACTTAAAGATCAAGGAGCAAGTGTCGCCCTGACATTTTTAAATGATCAGTTAAAAAAACGAGTGGAACCTTTAAGTGTTGAATGTGGTGCAGATTTTATTCATGAAATGGACGTCACAATTGATGAGCATTACACGAGCTTGAAAGAGCGCGTGGAAAAAGAGTGGGGGAAGTTTGATATTCTTATTCATTCTCTTGCTTTTGCTAATCGAGATGATCTTCGCTGTGACTTTAGTGACACAAGTCGAGAGGGTTTTAAATTAGCCTGTGATGTTTCAGCTTTCAGTTTAATCGGCCTTTGTCATCATCTCAAAGATTTAATGAATGAAAATGGATCTGTTATTAGTATGACTTACTATGGATCAACTAAAGTTCTTGATGGTTATAATGTGATGGGTGTGGCGAAAGCTGCTCTTGAAGCGAGTAACCGTTATCTTGCTTATGACCTTGGGAGAAAAGGTATTCGAGTGAATACGATTTCTGCCGGCCCAATCAGAACCTTGGCGGCCAGTGGAGTGAAGTCCATAAAAAAAGCATTTGAGGTGATTGAAGAAAATTCTCCACTCAGACGAAACGTGACGACTGAAGACGTTGGAGGCACGGCGGTTTATCTGGCCAGTGATCTCAGCAGTGGCGTAAGCGGGCAGGTCCTTTTTGTTGATAGTGGAATCAGTACGGTGGCCATGTAAATGGATTATCGCTCGATAAAAAAAGTTGAACTTCACCGCCATTTAGACGGAAGTGTTCGTTTTGAAACGATCATCGATCTGGCCCGCAAAAAAAATATCGACCTTGGTGTGCCGCTGGGGAGTAGAGAGGAACTTTTTCAAAAGGCTAAAGTTCTGATGCCGATGAGTGGACTTCAAGAAGTCTTAGATTCTTTTTGGATAACCCAGAAAGTTATGTGCGACGAAGAAAGTATCGAGCGAATTGCATTTGAAAATGTGGAAGACGCGTATCTTGATGGGATTGAGTTAATTGAGCTGAGGTTTGCACCGACTTTTATCAGGGAAGGAAAAACTATTCCGTATGATCTCATTATAGAAAGTGTGATGAAGGGCGTTCGGCGGGGAATGAAAAAATATCCAATTAAAGTTGGACTCATTCATATTGTTCCTCGCGCCCTTAGCCTTAAAGAAAGTGAGGACGCCACCACAGAAATGCTGAAGTTTAAAGCGAGGAGTGGAAAAGATTTAATTGTTGGCTTTGACCTCGCCGATGGTGAGGAGTTTGAACTAATCGAAACATTCAAGCCAGTGTTAGAGCGTGCACGCGCAGCAGGGCTTGGGGTGACGGTTCATAGTGGAGAAAACACTAGCAGTTCGCACGTGAAAAAAACCATTGAGTTTTTAAATGTTCAAAGAATTGGCCATGGAATTAAAGTGATGGATGATCCGAAGGTGATGGAGCTGGCGCTCGAGCGCGGTATTCATTTTGAAGTATGCCCAACATCCAATTGGCTTACTCGCTGTGTGGATAAAATTGAAAATCATCCGATAAAAAAAATGCTCGATTTTGGTTTGAGTGTCAGTCTTAATTCTGATGACCCGCATATTATGAATATTGATCTCACCCATGAATATGAGGTTTGTCACCGATTTTTAGGAGTCAAGGAAGAAGACTTTATGCAGATGAATGCTCATGCGAAAGCAGCTTCATTTATTAAATAAACATTTCTCGATAAATTAAATTTAATTTCATAAGTGTCCGATAGGTTAATGTGAATAAATTTTTCTATTTATTTCTATTATTTTTTACTTACCGAGCAGCCGCTGAAGGTCCAAATCCAATTGATTTCTTTCCTGCGAATGATCAGTTTAATATTTTTCTAGGCCCTAATAATAGAATTTTACTTCAGTCTAAATATCCAGGAGATGGTTGCGATTACTTGAACAGCTTTCAAGAAAATATGATTAAGTGGCGAAATAAAGTCGAAGACCGCCAAGATGGATCTTCGGCCCAATGCCAATGTGGGCGAAAAGAAATTGACCCTGATATACAAAACTTTTTTATGGGCAGAGAGTTAAGAGAACGAGAGATTTCTGACTGGCAGCTTCTTAAAAAAAGAAGAGTGCTGGGCAATGTTACATCTCATTGCTATATGGATTTGACAGACTCCGTTCCAGAGCGAATGAAAGACCTGGCCGTCAGGCAAATGGTTTTAGATAAAAACTTATTTGAAAGTACAATTTTTCTACAAGATGGAGTCAATTGCTACAACACAGGATTATTTGCTGCAGGCATACTTAATGCCGAAAGGTACGTTGGAGATCTGGAGCTTTCTCGCATTTTAGAAGAGCCGATATGTCAGTGGGTGAAGACGGGAAATGCTGAACCTGGAGATCTTGTCGCTTATTACTGGCAAGATCGTAATGGAAACTTACATAACCCCGTGCATCTTGCAACTTACGTTGGAAATGGAATGGTGTTTGATAAAAAGGGAGGTGCAAAAGATCGTCCCTTTCAACTATCAACCCTTGAGTATACAGAAGAAGTCTACCAACACCCTAGTAAAAATTTAGTTCGAAAATTTTATCGATGTCGATCACCTCAAGAGCTAAAAGAGAAGCTAAGAGAGTTCCCTGAGATTGCCAGGCTTTGGGATGACGTTGATGAAATTGAGCGATGTTATCAAGGCATATTTGTCAACAATGAGTTAACCTTTGAAGAAGTTGATTATCTTAGAGATACTGTCCTTATAGGGGTGTTAGGAGAGCTTGATTTATTGCTTAAAGATCTGCAAGTTTATGACAGAGAAAAAATGGAATATTCCATTATTCCTGGAAAAGAGGAAGAGTACGTTATTCTTCAAGCAATTTATCGCAGGGCCTCAACAATGGTGGATGATCAACACGGCCGTTCTTTTTAAGAATATTAAAAATTTTATCTATTTAAATTTCTACCCCTCTACTTTATATCTGCGATGATAATCTCATCACTCAGTGATATAATTAATATGAACGGAGATTTTTATGATACACAAAAATGTCGAGTACATGGGGGAGCTTCCGCATAATACTTGGAGAAAAATTGCGATCAATACTTGGGATTTAGATCGAGGGGGGAAAATACTCTCAAGGTTGGAGTTAAATCCAGAACCAGCGATGGAATATGTTAAGAAATTAAATGAATCAAGCGAGGAGAAAGTTACGCTCACTCATTTTCTTGGTGTCTGCTTGGGAAAACTTCAAGAAGAATTCCCCTTACTGCGCTCTACTGTACGGGGAAGAAAAATATTTCAACGAAAAAACTGTGACGTTTTTTTTCATGTTTCTAGAGTGAATGAAAAAGGAGAAGAAGACTTATCAGGTAAAGTTATTCGTCAAGTCAACAGGATGTCATCAATTGACCTGGCAACAGAATTGAACTCCAAGGGACGGGAAATTAAAAAGAAGGAAGACACAACTTTTAAATCGATTAAAAAATTGATTTCTTTTATGCCCAATTTTTTGATCGCCTCTGTATTAAATATCTCTTCCTTCATCCAAATTCGATTAAATATATGGTCACCGCTTTTAGGAACTCAGCAAGATACGTTTGGTAGTTTGATGCTCACCAATGTCGGTGTGTTCGGTGTTAAAGAGTCGTTTGTTCCATTTGTTCCGTACTCGGGCATTCATGTCATTTGTTGTATGGGAGCGGTTTTTGACGATGTCGTTTTACGTGATGGTGAAATTCGCCCAGGGAAAAAACTTATTCTTTCATGGTCCATTGATCATCGCCTAGTTGATGGAAGCACTGCTGCTAAAATGGCGAATCGGTTGACCGAGCTATTTGAAAAACCGGGGTTTTAATTTTATTATTTCACCTTTCACTCTACTTTCATCATTTAAAGGAATCATTTATATGTCTTCAGAATATCAACCGCCAAAAAAATGGGTTTGGGAAAAAGGAAACGGTGGAAAATTTGCGAATATTAATCGCCCCGTTAGTGGAAAAACTCACGATAAAAAATTGAATCGCGGAAAGCATGACTTTCAACTTTACTCTTTGGCCACTCCAAATGGAGTCAAAGTAACGGTGATGTTTGAAGAATTGTTGGAGCTTGGAATTAGTGAAGCTGAATATGATGCCTACAGTATCAATATCCTTGAAGGGGATCAATTTGGAAGTGAATTTGTTGAGATAAATCCTAACTCAAAAATTCCGGCCCTTATTCATTTGAGTAGCACGGGTGATATTCGGTTATTTGAATCCGGTTCCATCCTAATATATCTGGCCGATTATTTTAAAGCGTTCATTCCCAAAAATTTTACTAAGCGTGCAGAAGTGATGAATTGGCTTTTTTGGCAAATGGGGAGCGCGCCTTATCTTGGCGGTGGCTTTGGGCATTTTTACGCCTACGCCCCAGAAAAAATTAAATATTGTATTGACCGCTTTGCGATGGAAACAAAAAGACAACTGGATGTTTTAGATAAACAACTCGCTAAAAATAAATATATTACTGGTGAAGAGTACACGATTGCGGATATGGCAATATGGCCTTGGTATGGAGGACTTGTTTTGGGAGAGCTGTATGGCGCGGCCGAATTTTTGGAGGTGAACGCTTACACACATCTCACTCGTTGGGCGAATGAAATTAAACAAAGGCCTGCAGTTAGTCGCGGTGTTCGTGTGAATAAAAGTTGGGGAGAGCAAGCGCTTCAGATGCCAGAACGGCATTCGGCAGCTGATTTTTAAACCCAATTGTAATCGTCGGTTTTTGACGATTAATTTCTCGCTATAAAAGGGTCTTAATTTTGACTATAATTACTAGGTGAAAAGTTTAATTCCACTACTAGTTCTCCTAAATACGGCCATGGTGATGGCGTTGGATAATTGCGAGGCATTGAAGAAAAAATATGCTTGTGCAAATGGTGCGACGTATCCGATTCATTTAACTTTTGATGACGGCCCTGCACCGGGGCGAACAGAGCTCGTTCTTGCTGCCTTAAAAAAACATGAAGTAACCGCTACCTTTTTTGTCAACGGAGATCGTCTGACTCCAGATTCAAATCGAAGTTATGAAAAGAACATTCGCACATTGAGAAAAATAATCGATGCAGGTTACCCGATTGGTTCTCATGGCTTTCATCACGAGCATCACAGTAAAATGTCTAAAGAAAAACTGAAAAGAGAACTTCAAAAAGCGCGGACAGCTGGAGTGGGTGTTGTCGTCGATGGCATTAGACAAGGAGAATTTTTAACCAAGCCTCTATTATTTCGTCTTCCTTACGGCGATGGCTGGCATCCCTTAACAACTAATCCAAGAAATAATCAGCAAGTGATGAATGCGCTTAAAGAAATGGGGTTTACTCATGTTGGGTGGCCTCATAATGGAGGATCTCGCGGGCTTCATATTTCTGACTGGAGCCGTGGTAAAGACTATCAAGATTTGCTTTTAAAGCGCATATGCGAGTTCAAAGGTGGAATTGTATTAATGCATGATATTCAACCCCACACGGCCAGAGGCATTGATCAGTGGATATCTGCTGTAAAGTGCCTCGGCCATCCAATTACTTCAATTGATCCTTTTTTATCAGACTCTCAATCTGTCCAAGTTTGTGAGGCGGCTGAACCCATGGAGCCGCCAAAGGCCCCTGAGGAAACAGAATCAATTCTAGAAGTTCTGGATCATTTAGGGGAGAGTGAGGTCGAAGAATGAAAATGACTTTTTTAATATTTTTATACTTAACTTCTTTTGCCGTCTTATCTAATGAAGGGCCAAAGATTGAATCATACCGGAACTTTGAAGTTGTAAAGCTTAAAAAGTTCACGGAAATCTATATGGAACATCCTCTGTCAAAAAAGAAAATTAAAATTTTTAGTCAAGTGATGAGAGATGATGTCTTGTGGATTTTTGCGCCTAAAACGAGTGATAAAATTATCCTTGCCACAAGGCCAATGATTGCAGGAGCAGAGCCAAGTAATTTTTGGATTATTGAAAATGGAAAAACACGTCATCTTGGTTCCACTAAATGTGCCAAAAATGAGGTAAAATCAATTTCATTAGCCCAAATTGATTATCTTTGCTTGAGCATTGACCCTCAAAATCCACTGGAATACTTAGAAGAAAAGGTACGCTTAAAGGTTCAGTGAGTCTCTCTAAGTAGTGGAATTTTCTTATTCAGTGTTTTGTTTAACTCAATTTTAGTGTGTTAATTTTTCAAATATTCTTGGCCGTGATTAAAACCTTTGTTAGTACGAAGAATAATGATGAAAAGGTAAAAATTAATGCTTAAAAAATTAATCTGTATTTATTTGTTGATGATCACTTTCTTTGCGTCAGCAAATACGCGCATCGATCAGGAGTTCACACGCTTTTATCAAAGTGATCGACTTGCTTTCAATAAGTGTGGGATGAATATTAAATATTTTTTGTCCCACTTAAAAAATAAAAACATTGATCTTACTGGTGGTTATGTTGTGTCTATTCACGAGGGTATGGGGTTACTTAATCATTTTGAAGGGAGATGGGGAAGACCTGATACTTATGAAAACGGTGTTTCATACAGTCGCTCCAATTGGTATTTTCATGTTTTTGCCGTGATTGATGGGATGGCCTATGACTTTAGCCATGAAAGTAATCAGGCAATGCCACTGGCCGAATATTTAAAAAGGTCCTACATTCCAAAATATAGAACCAATACTATTTTTATTGCAGGAAAACTTGATCAGAAAAAAGTGCTGGAGAAATTTCTTGAGGTGAAGATGAAAATATACCCCTTAGATACCTATGAAAACAAAATGGGGCCAAGCGTTTATGAAGGGAAGTTTTATGAGCTATTTTCCTCTGTTGGTTACTCTGTTCCAGAAAAAAAACTGGAGAGGAATAGTGAAAACATTCCTCGTTATTTACCTCGTACGTATGGAAGTATGAAGCTTGGAGAGTCAGGTGATTTTATTCGGGCAAGTTTGGTTGATGAAAAAAATAAGGTCAGCATATTGAATGACCTCTCATTGGAGCTTTTAGGCGATAGTTACGGGATCGATGCAACGGCATCGGTATTATGCCGAGCTCTTGGTTATCCAGGAAGTGCAACGGTTTATACAAAGCAAAAGGAAGTTACTGATAAGGAAGGAAGGCTAACGGAACTTAATTGTTCTTATTACCCTCGTCGTGAGTCACAAGAGCTTGGAATTGAGGACACAAAGTGCTCTTTTCGTTATATTAAAAATGATCAGCACTACAATAGAAAAGTCCTCAAGCAAGTGGGCTGCACAAGCTTTCAGGACTTTTTGTCAAACAAGCTGTGAGGACTTTGTCTCTAATAATCTACTAATATTTTAGTAAATCATTTTCTCGTGAATAAGTTTAACAGAATTCATGACATTACTCTCAGGGGTTTTTGGTAGAACTCCATGACCTAATCCACAGATCCATTTTCTTGGCCCTGGTTTAGACGCTTGAACCCGCTCCCATAATGATAACCATTCTTTTTCAAGGTGCTCCCAAGGTAGAAATAGTAGACTTGGGTCGAGGTTTCCTTGGATGTAATAGTCACTACCAAGTTCATCTAAAACAGTTGTCAGGTTTTGGCGCCAGTCAACGCCAAGAACATCAATATTATCGTCTTGAATTTCTCGAAGATAATTCAGGTTCGTCATCTTTGAGTAATAAATAACTTTTTTATCTGGATAGGATTTTTTAAAAGTACTCGTAATTTTTTTAATGGTCGGAAGAAGGTGACGCTTAAATAACTGAAGGTCAATCTCTCCGCACGCGGTATCAAAAAGACAAATCGCGTCTGCTCCTCCTTCTGCTTGCATTTTCATTTCACCTAATAGGTTGTCAAAAATAAGCTCGACAAAGCCATCGTATCGGCCATCAAATAGTCCAAGCTTACTTGAATTTAGATTTCCTTTATGCGCACCTTCAACAGCGTAGCTATAAAGAGTAAATGGACTTCCCACAAATCCTAGTAAGGTTTTATGTGCTGGCATAGAAGCTTTTAAAAGAGTACATGCTTCTTGTTGAAAACGATAAAAAGTCGCAGAGTCTTCAATTGATTTTAGATTTATTAAATCCTCTGGTTTTTCAAGAGCGACCTCCAGCGTTGGTGGCCCTGAATGATAACTAAGTCCCATTCCCAGTTGCTCTAGTGGAAATAATAAATCACTAAAAAGGATTGCGGCATCAAAATTAAATTCATCCAACGGGCCATGGGTGATTTCATGTGCAAGTTTAGGATTTTTGCACATTTTCATAAACTCATGATCTTTTCTGATATTTTGATAATGAGCGTGATAACGTCCAGCTTGGCGCATGAACCAAACGGGAACTTGAGTTTTTCCATCTCGCTGAATTCGATCGTTAAATAATCCCATTGTTTTTCCTTTTTATTTAATTACTAATTTATATCCAACACCGCGAACGTTTTGTATTTCAAGTTCACTGCTGTTGGGCTCAAGCCACTTTCTTAATTTGACGATATAATTATCGACCGTCCGGTTACTGGGAAAGCTATCTTCTCCCCATATTTTTTCAATCAACTCTTCTCTCGGAAGAACTTCATTCGCACGCTCACAAAGAGCTCTTAAAATTCCATTTTCTTTGACGCCCAAATTAATGGTGTCACCACCTCCGTTAACAAGAGTAAATTTTTTAAAATCAATCGATAACGTGCCGGCCGTGAATTCAGACAATTCAACTCGTAGGGTATCGACCTTTTTTTCACCGCGATATTTATTTAAGCGTATGAGAAGCTCTTTTAATCGAAATGGTTTAGTGATGTAATCAATTGCCCCTAATTCTAGGCCTTCTAGTTTGATGTCAGGTGAGTTTTGCGCGCTTAAGAAAAGAATTTGCGTATGGGGAAATTGTCCTTTTATCAGTCGACCAAGTTCGAGGCCGCTTCCATCGGGAAGGCCAATATCAAGGAGGGCGACATCAAAAGAGGTTTTATTGAGTTGATCAATTGCGCAGCCTACTGATTCACATAGAGTAGTGATATAACCTTGCTCATTAAGATATTCGCTAAGAGTAACGCCCAAGTTTTTTTCATCTTCAACGATCAGTATTTTATTATTCATCAACCGACTCCTTGATAAGGGGGAGGATGATGGTCGTTTTAAAATGGGGGGTGGTAGAAATAATTAAATTTCCGCCCATCATTAAAGCAAGTTTTCTTGAAAGGTAGAGTCCGATACCACTGCCTCTAGTTTTGTGATGAGTATAAAAAAGTTTACCCAGTTTTTTCTCGTCACCTTCAAAATCCCCTCCATCGTCGTAGCTAATTTGAACGTCGGTGAGCGAGCTGTATAAAGAGATCTGCACTTCTTCTGTTTGCGTGTGATGTTTTGTATTTTCAAATAGATTTTTAAAAATAAGTTCAAGCGCAAAAGGATCAATCATCACTGTGTGATCGGTTAGGTTTGTCATTTCAATCGAAAGATTTCCACTGAACTGAGAAATAATTCTTTTAAGCTCTTGTTTAATCGAGACGGTTTTTAAATTTAAAGTTCGTTCTCGTTCAACTCTCGAGAGTTGAATTATTTTGTCCATTTGAACTTCAAGGTTTTGCGTGTCTTCAATAAGCCTATCCAAAAGCAGTACTTCTTTTTCATTAAGTTGAAGCTTTTCTTGAAGAACCTCTCCTTGCAGACGGATGCTGGCCAGTGGTGTTTTTAATTCGTGTGTTAGTCCGGAGAAAAAATCTTGCAGGGATTTGGTTTTTTTTAGATCTTTATAATAAAGATAATAAAAACTTCCCGTCAGTGAGGTGAGAAGTATGATAAATGTACCGCCTTCCCATTTTGCCAGTTTGATAAAATCAGTGGTCAGCACAACTTCAGGAGAAGTCGACAATTTAACGACTAAATAAAGCCACCAGCCGCCTAGAGCGAGCACGCCAATAAAGCTCACTAAAGAAATGGCAAAAATGAGTTTAGATAGTCGCTTCATTTATTAATTAACTCCATAATCTCTTTTTTAAATCTTCCAGTACTTTTTCGTCATGAGAGAAAGAACAAAATCCAACTTCGTAAGCATTTGGTGCCAAATAAATTCCTTTTTCTAAAAGTGTCTCAAAAAGAGGGAGGAATTGTTCACTTATTTTACTTGGAATTTCTGGAATGCTTCTCACATTTTCTTTAGAGACAAACCAAAATAGGGAATCCTTTTGAACTAAATGGTAGTGAGAGAACTCACCGTTATTATATTCTCGAAGCCATTTGCCAAATTCCTCAACGATGGATTTCGTTTGCTCCCGTAGTTTGTCATAAGCAGCTGGAGTCATTTTTTTTAATGTGGCCATTCCGCCAACCATCGCAAGTGGGTTTGCACTTAGTGTTCCCGCTTGATAAACCGGCCCAATTGGCGCCAGTAAATCCATGTATTCTCTTTTTCCGGCAACAGCACCAACAGGTAGCCCGCCACCAATTACTTTTCCGTAAGTCACGAGGTCTGGAAAAACACCCGCGTGGCAACTCATGCCTTGAAAGCCACCAATTCTAAAACCACTAATAACTTCATCGTGAATTAAAAGTACATTATGTTTCTTTGTGACTTCGCGAAGGAAAGTTAAAAATTCTTTATGTTGAATTAAAAGTCCATTGTTCGCTGGAAGCGGTTCAATGATGATGGCCGCAATTTCGTGCCCATGTTTTTCTAGGCATTCCGTAACTCCAGCTTCATCACCTAGTTCTAAAACAATTGTTTCATTGGCGACGTTTTTAGAGATACCAGCAGAGCTTGCTTCTGCGGTTCCGGCGAGTCCACTTCCTGCTTTAATGAGCATGGAGTCGATATGGCCGTGGTAGCATCCATTAAATTTAATAATTTTATCTTTGCCCGTGGCACCTCTAGCGATTCTTAGTGCCGTCATCACGGCCTCTGTTCCAGAATTCACAAAACGTATTTTATCGATAAAACAAATGCGCTCAACAAGGTATCTTGATAGCTCAAGAGAGTAGGGCTCACTGGCGCCAAAACTCCAACCACGATCAAGAGCGCTTGTGAGCTCTTCTTTTACGTCTTCGTCTTGGTGGCCTAAAATGAGTGGCCCAAAGCTCATACAAAAATCAATATAATCTTTTCCCGATACGTCTGTGATATAGGCGCCCTTTCCTTTTTCAATAAAGCGTGGAGTGGATTTTAATCCTTTAAAGCTTCTCACTGGTGAGTGAACGCCACCTGGAATAAATTCATTTGCTTGCTCAAAAAGTTTCGTTTGTTTATCAGTCATATATACCTTTGTTCGTTATCAGTAAGATTTACCTTTGTTCGTTATCAGTAAGATTTACCTTATTAATCACCTATTTATTTTTTATTTTAAATTCGCCCAGTTCTTAAATTCTCTCATTCCAGAAAATGCAATGACGTCAATATTGTTATCTTTAAATTGTTTATAAGTTTTCCCCAGTCCACAACAATGCAAGTGATCTTTAATGGCCGGAAAATATCGCAGATAGGTTTCATACTGCCGAAAGCTTGACCAGAAAAAGACTTGGGTTTGGGATATTTCTTTTTTAAAGTTTTCGCTAATCTCTTGCTCAGTAGATGCGTAAGATTCAATGACATTACCTAATTCAGTTGTTGCGCTTTTATGAGTAAGAACATCCCATGATTTTTCAATATCCGCTTTTGTAAGGAGAGATAAAAACTTAGATGCTTTTAATGCATGAAGTTCCTCTTCACCTAATGCATCAGCGCTGCCGTGAACCCAAATACCCTTACCCACAAGGTCTTGCCAGGTTTTTGATCCGGCCGTGAAAACGAGACTCTTTTTTAGCGTTTCGATATTTTCTTTATCCTTCGCCGCGTATTTGGTTGTTACATATTTTGGCGATATTGAATTATTATCCCATGAAATATTTGTTCGCTTTAATAATTCATCGCTTATAAAGTTAGTATGATCAATTTTTCTTGTGTTTATGCCAATGAAAACTTTTGTATTCGGATTTAGTTTTTCACGAACCATATTTTCCATTTGATTGGAGGTAATCGTTTCTCCATCACTAATGCCACGCATGGAAGTCACGAGGTGATGATTGGCGTATCTTGTGGTTATCCCTACTGCAAGATGACATCCACCACCAAATTGTTGAAAATGAGCGCGCTCAATTTTCACAGCGTCTGCAGTCGCCTTGTTGTGAACGCGAGAAAGCTTTTCTTGGAGCTCTCCCTGATCTTTATGATTTTCATTAAATTCAATTCCTAGTGCCCCTTGGCTGGCCGCTGCAGGAAATTTACTTGTGGGAAGTACACTGAACGTTAGATTTTTAAGCATCGGTTTAATTTCATCAGCAGAACTTTTTGTCATGGCCAAACGCTCAAGGCCTGGAAGGGCAAGAACGATTCCGTGATATTCACCAGCAACGAGTTTCCCCACGCGCGTGTTCACATTACCGCGAAGCTGTTTTGTTTTGATGCTATTTGGATTTCCCGGAATAAAATCTCCCAGAAAATTTTCGATGTTATAGATTCTTCTCGGACTACTTGTGCCGATGACAAGCTCACCTGAAAAAGTGTTGTCTTGTAATTGGTTAACGACATCTTTATTCATGAGAAGAATATCGTGAGGGTAGGTGCGCTCAGTAATAGCGCCAAGCTTTATCCCCTCAGGCCTCTCACTGCCGAGGTCTTTGTAACTATGAACCACTAGATCAATTTCTTCCGCGAGTAGCGCTTGATCAAGTTCTTTGGTGAAAAAATCTTTTCCGTCCATTTGCCATAAAGGCTTTTCCGTATTGAGGTCACCTTCGGTTTTAATAATTTTTAATTCAAAATCATCGCCGGTTTTTTGCTCAAGAAGCTCTTTGATTTGATTACATTGAGTAAGTGCCAAAAGACTTCCACGGGTGCCGATAATGTATTTCTTTTTAGATGGTGCTGAGTGTTTGTTCATAGTGATCAGGCCTTAAATTGTCTTTTTCAATTTTCTTTTTCAGAAGCGCCCATCTTGTCATGACAAGCTCGGAAATGCCGCCTTGAGCTTCTTGGATTTTTTCTCTTTTTTCCTCATTGAGTTGATCACTCATTTGGAAAATATCGTCAAGCCTAATCACACCATTGGTGAGATCATAATTGGTATCAATGCACGAGGGGGAGCCTAAGTCGATAAATAGTCCTCGGTGTCCGTGTAGGAGAAGCCACGTTTTGAAAAAACTTTGCCCAAAAAGGGTCTCATCACTACCAACTGTATTAACAATTACTTGGTATTGGCTGGCCTCTTTAAAGTTCTCCCAGTTTAAATACTTAAATTCAAAGCTTTCTCTTAACTCCGCCACTTTTTCTTCGTTTCTCGCGAGTAAATGAACATTAAATTTTCTACTCATCACTTTGAGTAAATCTTTAGCTAATTGGCCTGAGCCAACAATTAAAATCAGTGGGCCATGGTCCCGATTAGTAATTAGTTTTTTGGTCATCCCAGCGTAGCTATATTGGCCAACATCGCTTAGGTAATCATGTCTAATTTTCTTGGCGTCTTTAAATAGTTTTTGAAGAGTAAGAGTTACAATTGGATCGCGTACATCTTGAGCAAGAAATTTTTCAAAAGCTTCTTTGAATTGAGACACTATTTCTGTTTCGCCAAGAAGCCTAGATTTTAACCCACAAATAACTTCCATTAAAAAATGGTAGCCTTCTGGCCCTTGAATGATATTTTTCATTTGAGAGCGTAGACTCAAACAAATCTCAGGTGTCTTACTAGTCACAACGAGTGTTCTTTGGCAGGTTTTCAAGATGAAATGGCCTTGGGCACGAATCTTATCTTCATTCTCCATGATATCAACAGGTAAGTTATATACTGATAAAAAGGACAATTTTGTCTCCTCAATCTGAGATATTTTTGTTCTTCAATTATATAGATGAAATATAGTTTTTAATTGTCACGGTTTTGTCACGACCCATGTAATGTTCGGCCATACTAATAAAAAGTGTCTATTCAAAGCTGTTGCATAGTGCTACAAACTGGATATGAACTCAACCGAAGTGCAAAAAAGACATGAAAACAGGAGCGTAATTAAACGTAATTACGATGCTTTACAGTCTTATCTAAGGCTGAAGGTTCAAGCTCTTGATCGACGCTTTGAGGGCAATATTTCGTTTTTCTTTCGCCATTGGGGAAAGTCAAAATTTATGATCTCTATGTCCAAGCGTGTCCAAATGCATGGTTTGGAAAGTGTTTTTTTTAAAAGTCGCAAGGCGTTCTTTTACTTTTTTATGTTTTATCTTATCAGAGACACAATTCTTTACATTATTATTCCCATCTATTTTGCAAAATCCACCGGTAATTAGTTAGAAAAAAAGTCTTTTTTGATGCATTGCCAATAGCTAAATTGCGAGCTAATCTTTTGCCCGTTTGAGTTCTTATTTTAAAAGGGGTTTTTTATGGAGCTAATGTTTAGTGCAAAAGGCATACTAGAGCGAGGAAAAGGTCTTACATTTGATGATGTGTTACTCGTCCCTCAATATTCAGAAATTTCTTCTAGAAAGCATCCGAGCCTCTCTTCACATGTGACTAAAAATTTTAAACTTGAAACTCCTATTATTGCGGCCAATATGGACACAATTACTGAAGCGCCAATGGCCATCAAAATGGCCGAGCTCGGTGGACTTGGAATAATTCACCGTTTTATGACTACCCAGGAGCAAGGTGAACATATCAAAAAAGTAATCGATTATACGAATGAGCATAAATTAACTTCGCCAATTGCCGCCTCAATAGGTGTCAAAGAAGACGGGATGAGAAGAGCAGATTATCTTGTTGATTGCGGTGTTCAGGTTCTCGTTGTTGACATTGCTCATGGTGACTCTGTCATGATGTATGAAACGCTTGAGTATGTGAAAAATAAATACCCTCAGATTGATGTAATTGCAGGTAATGTGGCAACGCCATCTGGTGTAAAACGAATGATCGACTCAGGTGCTGATGCGGTAAAAGTTGGAATTGGCCCTGGGTCAATGTGCACAACTCGAATCATTACTGGTCACGGAGTTCCTCAGTTAACTGCCGTGTCGATGTGCGTTAAAGAGGCACGAAAACATAACGTCCCAGTTATTGCTGATGGTGGTATTAAAAATTCTGGTGACATGGTTAAAGCCTTCTGCGCAGGAGCCTCAAGCATTATGGTCGGTTCCCTTCTTTCTGGAACGCTTGAAACTCCCGGTGAGATTAAAGGTGGAATGAAGCGCTATCGCGGAATGGCGTCAAAAGATGCTCAAGTATCTTGGCGTGGAGAACTTCCAAAAGGCATGGCCGCAGAGGGCGAAGCAACAATGATTCCTTGTAAAGGTAGTGCCGAAAATGTTATTTTTGAACTTACAGGTGGAATTCGATCTGGGATGACTTACGTTGGTGCATCAAGCATTGATGAGATGTATACAAATGCTCAGTTCATGGAAATGTCTGCTTCTGGTTTTAGCGAATCTAAACCTCACGGAGTCAGATAAAATAAATAGAACAAAGGATTGTTCATGATGTCGTTAGTGCCGATGAAAAAAAATGGACAACGGGAAGAGATGAAAAGGATTGTTCTTTCTTATCCTCCATTGCAAGAGCGAATTGCAGGGGATCAAGAAAAAACGGATCAAAGTTTAAAGAACCTAAATGAAATCGCGGCCACCTACAGTGACGCTGTGATGGATAAATTTCTACATGTGCTCAACAATACAGTAGACCGCATGTATGAGGGAATTAATCTTACGTTTGCTCCTGAGGTGGAAG
>JAURQB010000162.1 GCA_030836365.1 Bdellovibrionota bacterium
AGCTACAAAAAAGAAGGCTACGAAGAAAAAAGCTACAAAGAAAAAAGTAGCGAAGAAAAAAGTAGCGAAGAAAAAGGTAGCGAAGAAAAAGGTAGCTAAAAAAGCTGCTAAAAAGAAAGCTACTAAGAAAAAAGCTACTAAAAAGAAAGCTACGAAGAAAAAAGTAGCGAAGAAAAAGGTAGCGAAGAAAAAGGTAGCTAAAAAAGCTACGAAGAAGAAAGCTACAAAGAAAAAAGCAGCGAAAAAATCTACAAAGAAAAAAGTTGCTAAAAAAAGAGTAGCAAAGAAAAAATAAATAATTATGCCTCAGCTTGTCTGGGGCTTATTTTATTTATCTAAGCCCCTGAATTCAGGGGCTTTTTTGTGCCAAAAATTCAAATTTACAAAAATAATTATTCCTGATAGTCTCGCCGCGAAAAACCCGTAAATATGAAGACTTACCAAAGGTAGAGAGAAAATGACTAGTAGCGGCTTAGGTGTAAGAACAAACGATCTAAAAGAAGAGGTCATTGTTGACCCAACAACTGGCGAAAAAAGTGTGAAAGTCGGTGATATAAATTTTCCGGCAAGGAAAGTTTGGATGAAAACATTTGGTTGCCAAATGAACTATCACGATTCCGAAAGAATTTTATCTCACCTCAAAGATTTAAACTTTACCCACACAGAAGACCTAAACAATGCTGATTTAGTGCTCTTCAATACTTGCGCGATAAGAGATCTCTCTAACAATAAATTTTATTCACAGCTAGGCGAGATCAAGCATGCGAAGAAAAAGAAAAATAGTTTAGTTGTTGGTGTCGGCGGTTGTGTTGCCCAAACAGAGGGAAAAGAGCTTGTTAAAAAATACGAGCACCTTGACTTTGCTTTTGGAACGGATGTCATTGATACAATTAATGATATGGTTTACCGCGTATATGCAGGTGATAATAAATTTACAATTAATTCATGGGATAGAAGCGAGAACTTCTCTATTGAAACGAAGATTAACCATGGTACCCCTCAAGCTTTCGTTAACATTATAAAAGGTTGTAATAAATACTGCTCATATTGTATTGTTCCCTACACTAGGGGCAAGGAGCGATCACGTCTCAAAAGTGAAGTTGTCGACGATGTCAGAAAGCTTGTTGAATATCAAGGGGTCCAAGAGGTCACTCTTTTAGGGCAAAATGTTAATTCCTATGGGAAGGAAAACAATGAGTCTCTGGCCGAGCTTATCACAGACCTGGATCAAATTAATGGATTGGAGCTAATTCGTTATACCACTAGTCACCCTTATGATGTTAGTGATGAGTTAATTCAAGTTCATGGAGAATCAAAGAAGTTATCAAAACATTTACACCTTCCCGTTCAGTCTGGTTCAAATACAGTGCTGGAGCGAATGCTTCGAGAGTACACGATGGAGCACTATCTTGGCTTGCTTGATAAACTTAGAAAAGCTCAGCCTGAAATAGTTCTAAGTACCGACATCATTGTTGGTTTCGTAAATGAAACACAAGAAGAGTTTGAGGCAACTCTTGATCTTTTGGATAAGGCTCAATTTGATTCAATTTATAGTTATGCTTATTCAATGAGAAATAAAACAAGGGCGTCAAAAATGGTTGATCATCTCTCTGATGAAGTACGAGGAGAGAGATTAAGGCATCTTCAAAAGTATCAATTAGGAATTCAAGAAAAAATTCGTCAAGGCTTAGTTGGGCAAGAGTTCAGAGTGCTCGTTGATGGTACTTCAAACATGGGTGGAGTAAAGAAATGGAAAGGCCGAACAAACTGCAATAGGGTAGTTCACTTTCTGCCAACTAACGAAGAACAAAATCTACTTTGGAATTGGGTTGATGTTCGGGTGATTTCGGCAACTGCTTTGTCTTGCCAAGGAGAGTTACTCCACACTTTGGGCAGAAAACTACAATAATTTTAGTTTTTTTCAAATTCAGTATATTATTGATGAATGAAGATAATCATTTCAATAATACTATTTATCCCTTCTGTATGCTTGTCATTCGTCGAAACAGACTTGAACTTCGTCTACGATAAACAAATATTTGGAGCAGCGAGAGACAATTTTCAAGTCTCTAGAACCTACAATTTAAACCTGGCGTGGTACTTAACAGGTCGAACTGCTCTTGAAGTAGGTTATGGATTGGGAACAATTAGAACAACTGAGAATTCAAGTTATGAAATTGATGGGACAGGACTTGAAATCTACGGCCATGAAAATACAGTGAAAAATATTTATTACTCTGTTGGCATTAGGCAATCCTTTGCCGCGAGAAGCTCATTTTTGAGACCCATGATCTCACTAGGCTATGCGAAACAAGAGATTACTGACCAAACGTCATATAAAATTCGAGTCATTGGCCAGCAAGAGGGTGGAACCCTCGAGCAAGAGGCTGAATTAATGGAAAGTGACTCCGTTTTTGCGACGCTCGCCTTAACAATTCGATTATCTCAATTTTTTTCCATCAAAACGTCAGTGCAAACAGTTTTTCCTGGGTTTGAATTTGAAAAAGCTAGGGATGATTTAAAGTATATGGCCGGTATTATGTGGGTTTTTTAAAAGGTGAAATTACTAATCCTTTTCTTAATAACAAGCTCTTGTATTAGTTGTGCAAAGCTTACCTATTTAACTTCTCAATCCATAGAGCAAATAAAACTTATTTCAACAGGTGACCCCATTAACGAGGTGATTAATTCGACCGCGAGAACTGAGCAAGAAAGAGTAAAACTACAAAATATTTTAAAGTACAAAATTTTTTTTTCTGAGTACTTAGGAGAAGAGCTTGGTGATACTTATTCCAAGGTAATATTTCTCGATAGGGAAAATGTATCTCAATTAGTCATTAGCTCAAGCTGGGAGCAAATTAAGCCTCTTAAAGAGTGTTTTTTAGTTGTTGGTTGTTTTCCTTACCTGGGTTTCTTTGAGAAAGAGGATGCTATTCATTACCGTGATAAAATGCGAAAGAATGGTTTTAGCTCGCACATAAGGCCAGTTAATGCTTATTCAACCCTAGGCCATTTTAGTGATCGAGTGCTTTCTTCATTTTTTAATTATTCAGAAGCAGGACTAGCCAATTTAATCTTTCACGAACTTGTGCATTCAAAAATTTTTTTCAAAAATGGAGTAAGCTTTAATGAAAATATTGCGAATTTTATCGCAGAAGAGCTCGTTTCTATCTATTTTAAAAAAACGATAAATGATCAGGATCAAGAGCAAAAGATAAGACTTATTCATCAAAAGGTTAATCAAATGATCACAAAAAAGGTAGATGAGATCAACAGAAGTATGGAGACTGTCTCAAGTAACGAGAAAAAGAATACGATGAAAGAATCTATTATTAAGAATTTTGGGAACAAATTTCGTTCGGATTTGATTGAAACTTGTAAAGAGCATGATGTAAAAGAAAGTATATGTTTATCTTATGATAGGAAGTGGACGCCAAGTAAACTTGCTGCGATTGGCACGTATAGTATGTTGCAAGATTCAATAAGGGCATATTATCGACAAAGGTTTACCGACATCAGATCATTTTACAAGTATTTAAAATCCGAGTATCTTAAGGGCACTCAATCTAATGAAATGATTAATTTGATTAACCAAAAGCAGTAAAAACATGTCACGACATATTATATTTATTGATCCCCTGGAAAAATTGGTACCTAAAAAAGATAGTAGTTTACTTCTCGCGCACGAATTAAAAAAAGCAGGCGAAGACGTAAACATTTTATTTAAGGATAATTTATTTTTGTTTACTGAGTTTGGACAAAAGTTATCCGTTTCCTTATTTCAATCTCAAATAAACGACGACTTCTATTTGGATAATTTTTCAATCCAAGACGAGCTTGAAATTGAGTTAAATGAAAAAGATATTATTCACATGAGACTTGAGCCTCCATTTGACCTTAGCTACATGAGAAGTTTATGGATGCTGAACTATTTAAAGAAAAATAATGGCTGCAAAATTATCAATGATCCTTCAGGTATTCTTTTAAATAACGAGAAAATATCGAGTTTTCTTTCAGATGATTATATTGATACGTTTATTGGTTCCTCCTGTTTAAAGTTCCTAGAATTTGTAGATAGATACAAATCTATAGGTAGCGCATCTCTTATTTTAAAACCAATTGATTTATTTCAAGGAATTGGGGTAAAGAAAGTTAACCTCGATCAAACTAAAGAAGAGCTTTCTCATATATTTTTAGAAATGGTTAAAGAGTTTAAAGGCCCTGTCATGGTGCAGCCATTTCAAGAAGAAATTATTAAAGGTGAAATTAGATCTATATATTTTGATAATAAGCTTATTGGGGCAATCAAAAAAGTTCCGGTTGAAGGAAGCTTTCTTGCTAATATTGCCCAGGGCGCGAGTTTTGAAAAGCATCACCTGACACCAAAGCAAACTCAAAACTGTGAAAAGGTTTGTTCCGAACTGGGAGAATCCGTTCCATGGGTTGCATTTGATATTATTGGTGATCGAATCTCAGAGGTCAATGTGACTTGTCCTGGATTATTAGTCGAGGTCAGTAAGGCAGAGAAGCGAAACCTGGCCGCCGATATCGTTTCAAGTTTATTACATTAATAAATCATCATTCGGATAAGTTAATCTAGCATCATTTAAATAGATTAATGTGAAGTCAGTTTATTGAGGAATATCTTTTGTGTGATCCGTGGCAATTTGAAGCCCTACACTAAAGCAATCATTTGCCCAGACAAAGGAAAATGGACAATAGATTTCATAATTGCTGTCATTTACATCTTTCGCATAGGTACATGAGTAGTCCCATTTTGCATCCAGGATTTCAATAATAAATGGCTCACTGGACTGAGGGATTGAAAACTCATGGACTTCACTGCATCCATCGACTGAAATATCATCAAAAATATGAGTGGATTGATATCCATATGCTCCTTCAACTTTTATACCTACTTTAACCTGCAGTTTTTGATAATTAATGGGAAGCATTTTGCATTCTTCATTTGTTGAAGTTGTTTCTCCCTGTCCTGGAGAAGGGTTGGCAAGTACACGGATATTTAATCTTGAATCAGTTAAAAATATTTCCTGATCTCCTGCGCCTTGAAAATTTGGATCATCTTTTGAAGACCACTGAACAACTCCTGATCCTTCATTGCCTTTGCCAATAATAGGTGAAATCGTAATATAATTATTACTACTATCCCCTGTTCCATCTGCGTAGCAATTGCTTGAGCTGCCCGTTGTTGAGCCTCCAGACTTTGATGGATCAATCACATTGCTGACGTCATCAGTATTGTCAGAGTTTCCTTCTTCTGTGTCAGTAGTTGAACCTACGGAGTCGACCTGATTTACTTTTCGATCGCAGCCAATTGAAAAACTAAGAAGTGTTAGTAGAGCAATTAAGTATGGAATATTCTTCATGTGTAACCTCTTATTCCTAATCGGTTAATTGTGCATAATATGAAGAAATTTTTATTTATATGTTGAAAACTTGCAGGGTTTTTCCCAATAAAATAAATTTATCGGTAAAATGGTAATTGATGGAAAAAGCAACCTTAAATCTTAGTAAACAAGTAAGTATTCTTGCAGACTATTTAAAAATAAATAGAAGAGAGATTTACAAAGTTAAAACGAACTATCTTTTAACTTCGTTCGAAGACGAAAAAATGTTTAGAGTAATGGTAAAACATTATATTAGAATGAAAAAGCCTCATGTTCCGAAACAGTTTTTAAAAATGGAGTGGATTGTGACGGTTCTATTTTTTGGTCTAGGCATAGACTTAGCTCATATCTCTGATCTAATTGAAAAGCCTTTAAACCAGGTAAAGATTTATTTTTTTTCAGGTAAACATAAATTATTGATAATGGAAGAAAGTGAAAGAATGTAAGCTAAAGAGCTATATTCAAGATAAAGGAGAGTTCTCTCTATCTCTTGAGGTCGATTTATCTAAGCATTTAGAGACCTGTGAGCTGTGCAAAGACATATACCTGAATAAAATCAAAGAGAATAAAAAGCTGAAAGACTTTTTCAAAGATTTATATTTAACCCATAGTAAATAGTAAAAGTTTGATCTTTTGCAATTAGTTCCTTAGGGGGATTTTGAATGATACGTATTTTCTCAAGTGAGCGGAGAAATTTCTCCTGAACTCTATCATTGTTTGCCCATTTTAGAATTTTTAAATGTTGAGCATGACCATTCTTGTCAAATATAATTTTACCCATCATCAGTTCACTTTCTATTATTTCGCCATTTTGAAATAGTTCAAAAAAATTTAAATTGAGTTGATTAAAATATGATTCCATTATTCTTTGGTAGAAAGAGTAGTACTTATTTTTTTCAAGCTCTTTGCCTTTTGAGTTTGTAATGGCAACACTGCCAACTTGCATTCTATGGCCTGTATTAGCGCTTTCCTGAGAGACAGACATTTTTATAATGTCATTAATTGAAGCTTCCGCACTCTTATATTGTCTTTTGTTTTTGATCGCTTGTTTAAAATTATTGGTTTTTGTTTTCTGAACCTTGGAGCGCTTAGGCTTGTACGCCCTGCTATTCAAAGGCCGAAGATTGATTTTAAGTGGTATTGACTGGAGGGGGGTCGTGTCTTTTGAGCTCGTTAAAATTTGAGTTTCTTTATTTAATTCATTATTGGTCGTAATTAGTCCCAGATGAATAATAAGAGAGAGGACAAGACAAGTAAAAGCTCTATTTCCTGACATCCTAAAACCCTATCAACGGCTGTTTTAGTCTGCAATTTAATTTAACGTAAATAGGGATTATTTATCACTCTTGACTACAATATAAGCTCAGGAGAGAATTGTATCAGCGTTTTTCACCAGGATGGTTGAGATATGAAAGGAATTTTGAATAAGAAAGCTACTCTCTTTAAAACAATGATTACATCATTGTCATTATCCATAGTAGGCTCCTGGGGGGCTTTTTATTGGTTAACGACTAGTATAGGAGATGTTAATTTAAGTATGGAGGGCCTGAGTACCTGTTTCTCTAGGGTCTCACAAAACTATAGCGGTAAAATGATTGGCCCAAATCAACCTTATACATCGTCCAGTTTTTACAAAGTTACTGAGGAGTGTTTCTCGGATTTAGAAAAGGTAATAAACAATTCATTTTTTATAAAACTCAACAAATCTGTAAATAAAAACTTTGAAGAGCTAGTTAAAAAATCATATTGGTTTCATCGCGATTCTATTGTTGAAAACGAGTTTACAGCTGTAAAAGACGGCAAAGTTGCTAGTATGACTAAAAACTTTCAAGAAATTGAATCCGTTTATGAATTAGTTAGTGAAGAAGTCTCGTCAATTCGGTCTGAATTAAATTCAAGAAAAAAATGGGTATTTTCATTAGGTTTATTTTCCGTTCTATCGATGGCCTTTATCTCTTTATTTGGACTAAGCCGTAAGGATAATGAGAGAGTTACAAGTGCTCGTATTGATGATGTCTCTCAAAAAGAAATTGAAAAGCTGACGCGTCCATTGGTAGAACAAATAGCAGTCTCAACACAAGGGACAGTTTCAAAATCGACGATATCTGATCAAGTCACCTTATCTCCTGGGCCTGAAAAGTTTGATACATTTTTTAATCGATTTCTTCGTCTCATTGCCCCAAGACTTATAAGAAAAGGTATTAATTTTGACTTTTCTGTCGATACGGGAATACCTAGAGTCATGAATCCCGAACAAACTCATCGAAATCTAGAAATATTTTTTGAAAGAGCAACGAATTTTAACCTCTCAGGGGGGAGGGTAACTCGGATAGATTGTTATCAGTTACATTCCAAAAAAACTGAATTAAGATTTTATGACAATGGTGTGTGTCTAATTAACTCTCTTAAAAATTTTAAGAATGTACGTGCGAGTAATGGTCTTGTATTGGGAGTAGAGATGAAGCAGATTATTTCTTCATCGAGGAAAGGTAAAATTAAATCTATTTTTAAAGGAAAGAAAAAAGATTTAATGCGGGAATTACAAATCTAGAGTATCACTTTCGATCGTTGATAGAAGTTTGGAGTGCTTAAAATTAATTCATTAATTAATTTACGTACACTCTCAAAGTGATAATTCCTTTTAATTAAATGGTTAATGATTCTCTCATAAATAATATTATTATCACTCGTGGAGTAAAATGATAGATCTGCCATCATATTTCCAATTTGCTTTGCTATATTAAATATATCGAGCAAGGTGATGTTAACGAGAGAATCAGTTGAGATTTCATCCCTGATAATTTTTAAACATATAGTTTGCCAGCTCTTTTCCTCTTGATATTGCGATTTTTTAACTAGGTCTAAATACAAATCACACTTCCTAAACGGATTAAAAACTTTTGATGAAAAGTAGCCAATGTAATTAGTATAAATTAAATAACCTAAGATCTTTTCGGACGTCGCTGGCAAGGGAGTTTTATTTTGTATTAGGTTTGAGACATGAAAACCGGCAATAATAGAAATCCTATTGATAGAATAGCTAGGGCAGTAATAGCTATTTGTGCCTGCGATGTGAAATAATTCACCTTGATGGATAAGTCCTTCGTAAAATTCTCGAACTTCATTATTTAAATTTAGCTGATTAATTTTTTCAATGATAGTCTCAAGGGATGTGTGGTCATATATGTTAAAGTCTTCAAGCTCCTCATCTTGCAGCTGAAAATTAAGGGTGTCATTCAATTGCCGACAAAGATAAAGGAAATTTTCATAAACATTCCCATTAAATGATTTTAATCCAGTTTCAATAATATAATCATGAAGGTCAAACTCCGGATCGTCACAAAGATTCTCATACCAATAGATCATTGATTCATACTTAATCCACGGAGGGGAGTTTTGTAAGCTAAACTCTTTATTTGAAAACTTAACAATAATACTTTCGGACGCTAATTTCTCGTCAGCTTCCTCGTAAATACGCCAATAAATCTCTTCAAGATTTTGATGAATGACTATTTGAGAAATAGGACTAGAACAAAGATCTTTAGTTAATTTGGGTAATCTGTCGGGTAAAATATGAAGCTCTCCGAACAAAACAAAAAAATGTTGATATTGATTATTCGAGATGTTTTTTGCAATGACTGATGCAGCCTCTTTGTCTCGATTTGCTAATGGGCCTTCAGAATTTAGAGCGATAATGTTAAAACCATTCTCTTTTGCTAATTGAAAAAATACCTTATAGTGAATCCAAGGAAAACGCCAAGATTCTTTATAATTGATTGTCTCTAGAAATTCTCTTTCTGTAATAATATTGCGTAAGTAGTTGTCTATTGCTTTTTGATGTTTGATGTGAACAAACTCTACTCCGATGGCCATATTATTTGTTTTCGTAAAAAAAGTTTTTAATAATCTTTCGAGGTTTTTTGAGCTTTGGTCAAATGTATGGAAGTCACCTAGGTATATCACTTGAGATTGATGTATTGACTTTAAAATCTCGGAGATATCAACTATTGAAAAAGCTTTGCTCTCGTATGAATTCATTGCTTTACTGTATTCTTTTAATTCTTCTGGAATATATTCAAGGTATTCTAATGCCTTTTTTTTAGTTGTTCGGTGAATTTCAAGCCGTGACTTTTTTATATTAAGTTTCATTATTTTTTCATCGTTATTAAGAATTATTATAGAAGAATCTATAAAAAATGAAATAGTTAATATGTCATAGAGGTGAAGGCTATAAAATTAAACCAGTAATGACATCATTAATTAGCTCCGTAGATTTTTGTTGATACGTTGCTAATGTTATCGATTTTTCTTTTCCTTCATCGACAATAGAGTCGAGATCTTTGGCAGAAGGAATTTTTAACGTTTGAAGAATATCGGCGGGTTTGAATTCGTTAAATTGATTTAATATCTGGTGAGTAAATTCAATTAAATTTTCAGAAGAGAAGATACTGAGAGAGCAATCAGAACCACTCATTAGGTCAATTCGGTTTTGTCCATTATTGGGATCTTTAATAAGTTGGGTATTAGAGACAGGGGAGTATAACTTAAGTTTGTCGTTTGTTTTAAATTCGACATAAGCATCTGGATTATTTGGGTAAATACTGGTCAAGTTTAGTTTTATTATCTTTTGAAGAAATTCTTGATCCTTAACGTTTACTTTTGACGCCATCTTTTTGTCTTTGGAGTTAATATGTTGTAACTTCATCTTTAGGTGCGAAAGGCAAGAAAGCGTGATAGAGGTGTCAAGGTCTTGAAACTCCCTAGCGTCATCTAAGAAAAGGCTGAGTCTCTCATTTAATTGCTCAATTGATAATGCTTGCAGTTGATCTACTGATAAATTTAAAATATTAAAACTTGATGGAAGGTCCTGCTTAAACTCGATATTTGCGGTGGTATAAAACTTTTTTGGCACTAGTAGGGAGCGAATTTTACTTTTTATTTTAGTCGTGGCGCCACCAAGGGTTAGTTTGATAATCTGCCTGCCGATGCTTGAATTAAAATATTCTCTAAATATATTAATGTTAAGACTTCTAACAAGTGGGGTCAGGTTATAATATTGAAAAAAGGCTTCACCATATTTTTGTTTTTTTGCCTCAAGAGTATCCGAAGGAATTATCTCTATTGAGCTAGCAAGATAATCAGGAGTATGAACAATTAGTACATAAGGCGAAGTATTTTGAATATCATCCGATGCGAAAAGGTAGTGCTTTTCATTCGTTTGATTTGTTCTTGATTCATTTGTTTCAATTTTAAAGAAATTATCCAAAGTCAGAGAGTTTGTTGCCAGATTCTTATAAAAATTTGGGTGAGTAATGGAGTTTTGGGACTGATTTTCATTTTCTAAAATTTTGCCATCAAGAACGACACTTTGGTGAAATTTGACAACAAAACCTCGCGCCAGGTCCTTTTGGTAGATCGGAGTAGTTGGCTTTTTATGTTTCCAAATATTTTTGAGCTCAGTTGAAAATAATTGCATCAATTGAAATTGACTAAGCTTGCCCTCTAATTGAAATGACAGATGACTAGACTTATTTCGGTCCCTTTCGTTTACAGTATAATTATTGAGATGTTCTTTTTTTGAAAAGATATAAATGTGATCTGGAACTTCGCCCTTATTTCTGAGGCTTTCAAGGTTGAATTCAGCTTCAAGGTGAGCAACCTCTAATAACTGTTTTACCTTTTCTTGGTAGCTTGGGACAAATAACTTTTGATTAGTCAGAATAATGAGATAGCCACCATTGATAAGTTGATTTATTTCATTACTAATTTGCGTCGTAAGGTAGTGATGAGGGTTCTTTTTTGGTAGATCAAGCAAATTTAAAACGACTCGATGATATAGAGGTTTCTTTTTTTCTGTGTTTAAACCATCAAATAAGTTTGTCTGTCCAAATTCAGCATTGTCATTCGCACAGACTTTTTCCTTCTCCTTGTAGACCTCAATTATATACTTTACTGGATTTTTTCCATAAGTCGTCGCAAGTTGTATTAGGAAAGATAAAAATTGTAACTCGTGACAGTACTTTATATATGGGTCATTTTTATCTCTTTGGGTAAAATTGGGAAAGATTAGATTTTTCCAGCCTCTTGGGTCAGAGCTATTTTGAGCGAGCCAATGAGATTGAGAAAGACTTGTTACATGTTGGCCCGAAAAGTTTACTGATAAAACATCTTGATTTTTTAATTCACTTACATTTCTTTCTTCAATCCAATTAGGAAAGTGGATCAGTAATTCGTTTATCAATTTACCAAACTCTTGGTGAGAGATGGAGTGTGGGTAAGTTGTTTTTTGCGTTTTAAGGTAGTTTGAAAAGGAAGTAATTTTCATCAATTCTGTTATGGAAATGGTTTCCAGAACTTTAACGATTGATACTATTTTTAAATTAGTCGTCGAAGAGGGCCTGTACCAACTATAACTATTTTTTTGTAAGCTTTTAATAGTTATATTATTTTGGCTGGTTGCTTTAAACACCTTCTGGAAAAAATAGCTTGGGTTTTTTAGCAGATGCTCATTTAATTCAATTTGCAAGCTCTCGCTAAGCTTTGAAAGAAACTTAATTTTATAGAGGTAAAGAGTAACACTTTTAAAACTAGAGACTTTAATAAAATCCAATACGATTGAATTCATCTTGTTTGTTGGTAATGATATTTCTCTTAAAAGAAAGTCTGGTTTCTCTAAAAAAGAAGGATTGATCTTACTATTATTTTCATGGCAATAAGTTTTGAACTGTTCAAAGATAAGCTCTTGCAAGGATCTGTTTGCCTGAGATAAGCCTCGAAACTGCTGAATGCAATCAGACCAAAGTTTCATTAATATTTTTTTTACCTTAATACCATTTTTGGAAATTAAGCTCTGTCCTGACCACCCTGGTGTAAAGAAATCGCCAGGGTTAAAATCATTTTTATTATCGTGTTTTTCAAGTGAATATGCGTGTGCGCTCCCTCCCCTAATTGGTTGGGCAGAGTCGTTCAGCCAGTCAATTGCTTTAAATGAGTTTTGCTTCACTTGAGTTATTCATTTACCTTAAATTAAAACGAAACAAAAATTTACAGAATTGAGATGGTCTTGTCATGAAAAAATTGTATGAAAACGATAAGTTAGAAAATTTAAGAAATCGATTGTTGCGGAGATTATTATCTGCTATTCTGCGTTAAATTTATAAGGAAGTTTTCACGTGTCGCTTAAGATTATGGGAGGCCTATTTAGAGGTCTCAATTTGCAAGTAAATGACCGAATAACTAGGCCAACTGGTGTTCTATTAAAGCGAAAAGTTTTTGATGCCAGGCAAAGATTTGATGGCGTGCATTTTTATGACCTGTGCGCTGGGTCGGGGGCTGTTGGGTTAGAAGCTTCTAGTCGCGGCGCAGAATCTGTTACGTTGGTTGAGGAGAATTTACTTGCTATTCGACTAATTAAATCTTCCGTCGATTTGATCAAAAAGCGTTTTGAAGTTAGCTCATTTGGTAAAATATTTGTTGTCAAAAAGTCAGTTGTTAGTTGGTTGCCATTTTTCTTCGCAAGCGCTTCATCTAGTTCAAATATTGTCTTTTTTGATCCACCATACGAAGATTCAAAACTCTATGATAGGGTGCTGGATTTATTTGAACTCTCTGATTACAAGGGAGAGCTTTGGATCGAGTATGACTTAAAGGCAAAAGAGAGCGTTTTGGTCAAGATCAATGATGCGTACGAAAAAAGAGGAATCAAAAAGTACACTCATGGGCAGCACTCGATTTGTCTTTTACAGTTTTGACCTCGCATTTAAATTAATAATCCCTGATTGTAATTTCTCATCAAACCACGTTACTATTAAGCGCCTCATTTTATTAAGGAAAGAAAAAATGAAAGTTAGTGAACGAGTATTAAACTTCCAAGAAAGCGTGACGCTAAAGTTAAATGCGGAAGTCGTTAAGATGCAGGAGCATGGCCAAAAAGTAATTAACCTTACTGCAGGACAGTTGCCCTTTAAGCCTGATCACGAATTTATTAAAAACATAAAACAGGAATCAAATTTTTTAAAGTCTTTTCAATATTCACCAGTCGCAGGTTTTCCTGAGTTGAGAGATAAAATTAAAAGTTGGAGTAGTGAACAGAGAAGAGTGTCCTTAGATGATAAAGATGTAATTATTTCTAGTGGGGCTAAGCACGTCATCTCCAACGTCCTTTGTAGTTTAATAAACCCTGGTGATGAAGTGATTATTATCGCTCCTTACTGGGTGTCTTACCCGGCGATGATTAATCTTTTTGGAGGCGTTACCAAAGTCGTGAATAGTGATTTTTACGATCATTATTGCCCTGATATTGATGGAGTCAAAGCGGCCATAACAAATAAGACAAAAGCTATCATTGTTAATTCGCCGAATAATCCAGTGGGAACTGTATATAAAAGTGAATGGATGGAATCTTTTGCGAGCTTAATGAAAGATCACCCTAACATAAATCTCATTAGTGATGAGATTTATAAAGAGTTAAATTATTACGATCCTGAGCCTAGCTATTTCTACCAGTCGGAACCAGAGTTGTTAGATAGAACGATTATTATTTCAGGTATTTCAAAAATTATGGCCTCTACAGGCTTAAGAATTGGTTGGGCAATCGGGCCGAAGAGTTTCATTAAGAAAGTTTCAACACTTCAGGGGCAAACCACGTCAGGAGCGAGCTCTCTTGTTCAATTGGCGCTTCTTAATTATGACTTCAATCTCTTAGATAATTATCTTGATCCAATAAAAAATCATCTAAGAAAAAATGCAAATACTTTAAGAGACAAGCTAAGGGAAAATAACCTTGCTCATAAATGGTATCAGGTTGATGGGGCTTTTTATTATCTGCTTGATCTAAGAAATTTACCTATAATGGACCACTTAAAAAATGGAGATGATAACGGTGACTATGCGACAGAGGTTTGCCAAAAAATATTAGCCGATGCAGGTGTGGCAATGGTTCCTGGTAGTGATTTTGGAGCACCCAATACAGCTCGCTTAAGCCTCGTAGCAAATAATGAGATTTTTTCAGAGGCAATACAAAAAATTATTGAATGCGTACTAAAAAAAAAAGTAAATTAGTAAAATGAGGAAGGTGATCACACTTATAATCTTAAGTCTCTTATTCATCTCCTGTGGGTTTGACGCCCAAGAAGAAAGAGATCAAGCAATCCTTTCCGCCAATATTCAATTGAGTGAGCGAAATTGTAACGAGGCCATAAAAGCGTTGCAGGCCGTGCCTTTTACTTGGAAGGATCCAACCTTTTTGAGGACGTTCTCTCTTGCTTACGCATGCAAAGGAAATTTTAATGTTGTAACTCTTTTTAGTGATGATCTTCCTTTATTTGGATCTGTTGCCAATTCACCACTTGGTGGACTCTCACGCTTTTCAACAAGTAGCGATATGAAGTCTCCAACAGACACTGATTATCTAAATATTTTCACGGGCCTAAACTACCTTCTTTATGCAGGAGGTATTGATTCAGATGAAGATCCAACACCTGCAAAAAGAGACGCCGTATTTGAACTGCAAGAAGTTCAAGAGATGGAAATGCTTGCTTTTTACGAGTTACTCGTTAATCTTGGTCGCTTTTTATACTATTTTGGAAACGCTGATGAAGATGGGATAAAAGGTGATGGGCTTCAATCCAATAAATGTTTTATCGTCTATGATAATCTTCCATTAGAGGGATCGGCTTTCTTTTTAAGAGATTATCTAGATATAGGACTTACAGGGTCCTGTTCGAAAGCAAGGGCTGCTGATTCCGGTCATGAATATTTATATAATGCTGACGATGGTTCTAGAAATACGGAGGCCCTTTGTGAAGGGGTTGTATTAATTAATAATTTTTTTGAATTATTGCCAAGAGTGCTAAGTAGTATCGCCGGTAGTGACTTCGATGCAATTGATGATATTTCTGGAGTGCTTGAGATACAGCTTGATGTTGTTGAAAATGTAAAATCAGGTTTAAGAGAAAAAGTGGGTGAAGTTCTTAGTTACGATTTATGTGTTAGCAATAATCAAAATGATGATACGTTTCTACAGTTTTATTATGCCTTTATCGCTGAGGTACTTTTTAGATGATTCTGTCTTTAGTGATTTTTCTGATTTCAACTTCTGCGGTTTCAAACGAAATACCTTATTTTATTCGAAGCCCAAAAGCTTTGCTAATGGGGGATGCATTTTCTGTCGCAGGCGATGATGAGTTTGCCATGTATTATAATCCGGCAACACTCGGTAATGGGAACCTTATTGAGTTTTCGGTCATTAACCCAGTTTTTTCCCTACCTAACCTGTTAGATGATTTTGAAAAGTTTAATGATCTACCGAATGATCCTGTAGATATTGCGGCAGCAATTATGAATACACCGCTTAATATTCAAACAATGGGTGGACCTACGCTAAAATTTGGGCCTGTTGGATTCGGCCTACTGGCAAACATGTCGACGAATTTCATTTTACGAAACGTGATATACCCTCAGTTAGAAATTGATTATAAATTTGATAAGGGTTTTATCACCTCCTATGCTCATAGCTGGGGAAGGGGTGGGAAATATGAAAAATATAATCCGTATAAAAGAAAAAAACTAAGCTCAAGCGGATATCGGTTCTCTATTGGTTTTTCTGCTAAGTATGTTGATCGAACCGTTCTTTCTGGAAATTACTCACTTTTCGGTGTTCGTTTGCTGAATGAAGTTACGGCCGGTGCGGGTGATTTATCTCAGGTGCGTGAGAATCTTGGTTATGCGAGGGGCTCGGCTTGGGGGTTCGATACAGGTGCAACTTTCTTGTATTCAACGGGAAACTCGGAGTTTTCAGCTGGTATTTCAATTCTAGATATTGCCGGGACTAATTATAAGCGAGAAAGTGGAACCGCGAGTATTAATGAGCAGCCAATGATTGTGAGTACGGGGATTAGCTTCTCACAAAAAGTTGCGGGTCTTAGTTATCGACTCTCGATGGACTTGCATCCCATTAATAGCGGTTATGACTTCATGAGAAAACTCCATGTTGGCTCAGAGTTTACGTTAAATGCTTTTAAGCCGTTTTTAGATTTTTTAATCGGTTATAGTGCAGGATATTTAAGTTATGGAGTGCAAGTCGATATTTTATTACTGAAAATTACAGCTGGGTTCTACGGTGTTGAGATAGGGGGAAAATATCGTGAGCAAGAAGCAGAAAGGTTTGTTATTCAGCTATCCTTATTAGATTTCGCTTACGATATCTAGCATTTGATTTTTTTCATTTTTCATTTATTTACATTTTCCCACCAGAGAGTCACAATTTAAGGAACGCCAATTCAAGGAGTAGATTTGGAAAAAGTTTTTGTATTAGATACCAATGTTCTATTAATTGACCCTCTTGCGATCATGAAGTTTGGATCAGGCAATATTGTCTATATACCACTGATCGTTGTTGAGGAAGTTGACCGATTTAAAAAAGATCAAAATGAAAATGGACGTAATGCTCGGCACTTTAGCCGTTTAGTTGATGAGCTCAGGCAAAAAGGCCCAGTGGCAGAAGGTATTGAAATGGAAAATGGGGGGCAACTCATTATCTCTATCGATACAAAAACAAAGTTTCAAAATCTTGAAGTTTTAGACTTAAGTGTAAATGATAATATTATTTTAACCTCGGCCCTTTCTTGGAAAGAAAAAAGTCACGATGTCAGCATCATTTCAAAAGACATTAATTTGCGTCTGAAGGCAGACGTTTTAGGTTTGAATGCAGAGGATTATGGTAAGCATAACGTCACTCTGGATGAGCTTTATTCAGGAAGTCGAGAGTTGGGCGTATCTAATGATATTTTACTGAAATTTGAAAAAGAGCGATTTATTCCTAAAGAAGAGCTTGATATGGACGGAATTTTTCCAAATGAATATGTGCTCATTTGTGAAGAAAATAATCCTAGGCATCGCATTCCCGGCCGATATTCAGAGCAAAAAGGGGGAGTTGTTCCTCTTATTACAATGAGAGAAGGAATTTGGGGAATTTATCCTAAAAACTTAGAGCAGCAATTTGCTTTCGATGCCCTTTTAAATGATGAGGTAAAGCTTGTCAGCCTGACGGGAAAAGCTGGAACAGGTAAGACTTTGCTTGCAATCGCTGCAGGGTTGGAACTAACTATATCACAAGAGCGCTACTCTAGAGTCCTTGTTAGCCGCCCCGTTCAGCCAATGGGAAAAGATATTGGTTTTCTCCCCGGTGATGTAAACGATAAATTAGGCCCATGGATGCAGCCGATTTTTGATAATATGGACTTTCTTTTTGGACGAGATCGAACAGGAACTAGCTGGGAGGAGTTGATTAATCAAGGCCTTCTCCATATTGAGCCGCTAACTTATATACGCGGCAGGTCAATTCCAAAGCAATATTTGATTGTTGATGAATCTCAAAACCTTTCTCCTCATGAGATTAAGACCATTGTGACAAGAGCGGGGGAAGGAACGAAAATAGTTTTAACTGGAGACTGCGAACAGATTGACAGTCCTTACCTTGATTCTATAAATAATGGTCTGGCCCATTGTATTGAACGCCTAAAGGGGTCTGAAATAATTGGGCACATGATGTTAAAGGTCGGAGAGAGGTCTCCACTATCGGAGATTGCCTCTCAGTTACTATGATTCCATTAAAGCTGAGAAGAAAACATTTGAGAGCTCCTTTGCACACCTTCTTTTTGTTTAAGGGCGAAAAAGGTGTGCAAAAAGGTATTGTTGAGAACATTTCGGAGGGAGGGCTTCTTCTTAGGGCCGATCATTCATCTTTTGGAGGATCATCCTTTAGTGTTTTTTTTGATTTACCAGAGATAGCTAATTTCTCTAACATGCCCATCTCTGAAATTATGTCTCTCTGTAGCGAAAACTTCAGACATCGAGTATTTAATGCCGAAATAGAGGCGAAGAGAGAAGTAAAACTTGATGAGGGCCAAACTTTAATTGGCTGTGAGTTTTTACGGATAGATGATGAACCTCAAGCATTAATTAAAAAATATGTGAGTAATTATGCCTCAAATATTATCTTTACCTTGTCCCTATTTGAGCAAGGCACACATCGAAGAGATGTACAGGATTTAATTAAAAAGTCATTGAGCCTGTTGAATTATCCTCGCATCGAAAATTTGTCCGAGCTGAGACAGCGCTTGCTTCATGACTATCAAAGTTTGGAAAGTCTTTAAAACCTAATTTACTACTAATTTTATAGAAGGTTATTTACCACTTAATCTTTTATTAAGTTCATCAATGATAATTTTTGAATCTGCCAGTTTTTCAGATGAAATCTTTCCCTCTGATTGTAGTACTGCTTCAGCGCAATCTGCTTCTTTGATTAAGTGAGAAAGTGGAAGTTTTGTGTAGTAGTCGACCTTGTCGATTCTTGTCATGTTTGTTGTCATTATTTGTCCCCTAAAAAAAGATAATTCTTTGCATGCTAGAGACGGTCAGGCAAAAAAAAATCCTAACTATTTATAATTATATAATTTTTACCTATTAGGGGCGCAAAATTTACACGCCTTCTTTCAATATTTTATCGCCAATGTGTTGGAGTAGAAAATATTACATTAGAGGTACTCAGATTGTATTTTTCATTATTTATTAGTCACTATGAGTCTTGATTTAACGACAACAAATATTAAGAACAATATCAGACCTTGGGTTAATGATACCCTTAGGCAGGACCTTTTTAGGTTGAAGGAGCTTATTCCCAAAGAGCTTGGCATGCCTTTAAAAGAAATTTCATTTCAAAGTAATGTTCCAGAATCTATTCTTAATGAGATTGCCGATGGAAAAACTCTTATTTCAGATTCAACAATTTATCGATTTTATAAATTCTTTTTTAAAGTCGTTGACCAGGCAGCACTTGGAATTAGGCATGAGTGGATTAGGTTAAAGTTTTTAAAAGAAAAACTAGAAAAAGATGGCGAAATAAATAATTCCATCGAAGCTTCTCTTGAAGGCTCTAGCGTGTTGAGAAAAATATATTTAGAAACAAGGCTTCACCCAGTTAAAGAAAAACAGATTGTTTCACGTTATGGAGATGATGGAAGAATAGCTTTAGAAGTTTTGGAAAGTTATGAATTAATCAAGTTTAATTCGAGTACCGAGGTATACAAGTTAACCAATCGTTCAATTTCTAAAAATCCTGCCTTGTTGAAAAAATTAATGATTGATTGCGTATCGATGGGTGTAAATGTTGATAAGCTATGGGGGATTGGAGATAACACCTGTTTTTATGGGATGGAGTGGGTAAGCCAAGAGTCCTTTGAAAAAATATTGAACATCATGGATAAGGCAAAAAATGAAATAAGAATGTGCTTAGAAGAAGATAATGGAGAGAGGAACATCCCATTAATCGCTCTCGGTGCGATAGATAAATTTAAAAGTAGGACGTTAGAGGATTAGGATGAAAAGTATTTTATTATTAGTAAGTTTATTATTTTCATTAAGTTCATTTAGTGGAACATCTATTATCTCTTTGGAGACTCAGGAGATTTTTAGTAATCTTGGGTATGATAACTCCGATACAGTGATGCTCAAGTCAGGAGACTTTGGAGAAGGTGGCGGAGGCAATCGTCCGATTAAAGAAATTAATGCTTCTGGGGAGAGTCAAGAATCGATTGTCTATTATTATCCTGTAAGTTATCGACTTAGTTTTAATCAATTAAGTGATCAGTTAAAGAAAAAAGTCCCGCTGCATACGGTTCGAGTTTTTAACATTATGGGACAAGGTAAAATCTTAAGTCTTGCAATGGATGATATTTTTTCATTTGATTTAACTTTCGAAGAGTTAATTGATCTGAACAACATGAGTTTAAAAAATATATCTTCAATTATAACGATGGATGGAGAGCTATACTTTCCAACAGATATTGTTTCAATTGAGATCGAAGCAATTATTGAGCCATAGATTTTTTATTTTTCTTTTTAAAGAAGTACCAGGCAGCAAGAGCGATCAAAACGATGGAAAATAGAATAATATTTCCTTTTTTGACGTATTCGATAACCGTCTCTCCAAAGCTAAAATAGAGGTTAAAAAATAATGTGCATGATATTGTGCATGCGATCAGGTCTGATAGAGCGAATTTGAAAAAATTCATTTTTCCCAGACCGGCCGTTAAGAAAAGTCCATTACGAACACCAAATGGGATAAAGCGTCCGAGCATTAATGTGATCATTCCAAACCTTTGATAAAAGTCTGAAACTTTATCTACTTTTTCTTGGCTAATCATTTTCGCAAAAAATTTAATTTTCCAAATTTTTGGGCCGAGTGTTCTTCCTAGCCAGTAACAAATCAAGTCACTAAAGTAAGCACCAGCAAATACTCCAGCGAATAATTGATATTTTAATTCAGGGTTTTTACTGGCGAGCAAACCACTAATGAAAAGCATCGCATCCTCTGAGACGGGAATATTCAATCCTGCAAGTAGTAAAGAGCCAAATATTATCCAATGTGCATATTGAACGTGTGATTGAATGTAGACTAATAGCTCTTCCATTGTTTACTCCAAAAAAAGGGGAGTCCATTTAAGACTCCCCAAAAAATTAAAAGTAATTTTATTTTAAATTATTTGCTGTGTTTTCCAAACCATTCTTTTGAACCAGTTGGATCTGGTTTCATTGAGTCTGACCCAGAAGTCCAACCAGCTGGACATACTTCGCCGTGCTTCGCTGTGAATTGGTAAGCTTCAACAAGTCTTAAAGCTTCATCAACATTACGGCCAACAGATAGGTTGTTGATTGTTGAATGTTGAACTACATCGTTGTCATCAATGATGTAAAGCGCTCTTAAAGCAACGCCCGCTTCTTCGATAAGTGCGCCGAAGCTTCTTGCTACGTCTTTGTTAACGTCCGCAAGAATAGGGAAGTTTACTTGTCCAATTCCACCATCATTTCTTGCTTGTTTTGTCCAAGCTAGGTGAGAAAACTTTGAGTCAATTGAGCTAGCGATTACTTCGCAGCCAAGTGCCTTAAATTTTTCAACAGCTTCAGAGAAAGCAACAATTTCTGTTGGGCATACAAATGTGAAATCGAGTGGGTAAAAGAATAGAACTTTCCACTTTCCTTTGTAATCGTCAGAAGATAGAGATTGAAAATCTTGTCCAACTAGAGCGTCTGCTTTCCAAGTTGGAGATGTTTTTCCAACAAGTCTTGTTGGGTTTACTTCATTAGTCATATTGTACTCCTGGTTAAATATACTAGGTTTAATTTCGACAAGAGTAGGCGAGAGCACTTAAAAAAACAACCCTAGAAGAGGGAATAAATAACACTTGTAGAGGGAAAATTGATGATTGATATTGGCACTATGCTTCACTTTGAAAATTGATTGCTCACAATAGGAGAAAAGTTGATTGTTTTGGTAAATATTTTTGATACTTTAGTCGATAAGATTCAAAATTAGTCTTGCTAATTTCTAAAACGGAGAGAGTTAATAAATGAAATCGCCAAATATGTATATTCCTAATCCAATTGTAATTGAACAAACCGCTAGAGGTGAGCGCCAATATGACATATATAGTCGTTTGCTTTTAGACCGCATTGTCTTTTTAGGAACTCAAGTTAATGACACGGTAGCAAACTTGATCATTGCCCAACTCCTTTTTCTTGAGCAATCTGACCCAGAGGCACCTGTTCATTTTTATATAAATAGCCCAGGTGGATCAGTCTACGCAGGTCTTGGTATATATGATGTTATGCAATACATTTCATGCCCCGTTTACACTTATTGTGTTGGACTTGCTGCTTCTATGGGAAGCTTGCTGTTAACAGCGGGAGAAAAAGGCAATCGTTTCGCGATGCCTCACTCAAGAATTATGATTCATCAACCGCTTGGTGGTGCCCAAGGGCAATGTTCAGATATCCAGATCCAGGCTAAAGAAATTCAAGATTTAAAAACTCAACTTAATAACATTTACATCAAGCACTCAGCTATTGATATGAATATGGATAAAATTGTAGACGCTACAGACCGAGATAATTATTTGACGCCGCAAGAGTCAATTGACATGGGGCTTATAGACTCTGTCATTGAGAGAAAGTAGGTTTCGAAGGGACCGTTTTAAAAGAATTTATTATTAGATAAGGTTAAAAATATGGCACAAGAAAAAAATCGATCACTAAACTGTAACTTTTGCGGCAAGTCCCAAAAGGAAGTGAAAAAACTTATCGCTGGGCCGGGTGTTTATATTTGTGATGAATGTATTGATTTGTGTACAGATATTATTCAAGAAGACGTTACACAGTCGCAAAGCAAAGCGACGATGGAGAGTGTTCCAAAGCCTCACGAAATTAAAAACCATCTCGATAGCTATGTGATTGGCCAGGATCGCGCAAAAAAAATTATTTCAGTTGCCGTCCATAATCACTACAAAAGGATTTCTAAAAACATTGGAAATAAAAATGGTGATGTAGAATTGGCAAAATCTAATATTCTTTTGGCCGGACCAACAGGCTCGGGTAAAACTCTTATTGCTCAATCATTGGCAAAATACTTAAATGTGCCTTTCGCTATTGCGGATGCTACTTCATTAACAGAAGCCGGTTACGTGGGAGAGGATGTTGAAAATATTCTTTTGAACCTTCTTCAAAATTGTGACTATGATATTGAGCGTGCAGAACGAGGCATTGTTTACATTGATGAAATTGATAAAATTGCTAAAAAATCGGAAAATCCTTCGATAACAAGAGATGTCTCAGGTGAAGGTGTTCAGCAGGCGCTACTAAAATTAATTGAGGGCACAGTGGCGCAGGTTCCTCCGAAGGGTGGCCGAAAACATCCCCAGCAAGAATTTCTTCAAGTTAATACAAAAAATATCTTATTCATTGTCGCTGGAGCGTTCGTTGGTCTCGATAAAATCATTGAAAATAGAATGACGAAAAGACCTATGGGCTTAATGACCAAAGATGATAAAAAAGAAAAATCAGTCATTGAAAAATATGGTGGTATCGAAGTTGAGGACTTAAGTAAGTTTGGATTGATTCCTGAATTTATTGGCCGTCTTCCAGTAAATGCTATGCTTCAAGAGCTAGATGAAGAAGCACTTATTCAAATTTTAACGAAACCCAAAAATGCGATTACAAAGCAATATCAAAAACTGTTTGAATTAGATGGTATTGAGCTCGAATTTAATGAGGACGCACTAAAAGAAGTTGCCCATGTGGCAATGGAAAAAAAGACTGGTGCCCGTGGACTGCGTGCAATTCTTGAGCAAACGATGCTTGATGTAATGTATGACATACCTTCAAATGAAAAAGTGAATAAGGTTGTTGTGACACTTGATTCAATTAGAGGATCTTCTCCCCCGGAAGTTCATGAAGGGCCTAAAAAAGTGTTTGAGGCAGAAAAGGGAGCTGGTGTCATCGGGAAAGGAAGCATTGAGTCAGCAAGCTGATTAAGTTAAAAATTTCTTACACAAACTTTTTTTAGATTTCTCTTGATTTCTACTTGCTGGACTTGTTATTAAAATATTCTAATAAAAACAACGGCTTAGCCGTTACTTCTGTACGTAATAATTAAATATAAAATTTTTAGGCGGAATTTTCCTTTTTTCACTTGCTTTGACCTGAGTTTAGAAGTGGGTGAAAATATTAAGACTGGGCCGTCTCGCCCAAGTGAATAAATAGTGCAGGAGGTGCTATGTCAGACACGAAGTCCAATTCGGCAAAGAAATACCCATTATTACCCCTTCGCGATGTAATTATTTTTCCTCACATGGTTGTTCCATTATTTGTTGGAAGAGAGAAATCAATTGCAGCACTTGAGGCAGCATCAAAAAATAATAACGAGCTGTTTCTAGTTACTCAAAAGGATGCAAGCGTTCTAAATCCGGACAGAGAAGATGTTCATGATATTGGTACCGTCGTCAACATCATTCAAATGCTAAGGCTTCCAGATAATACAATTAAAGTTTTAATTGAAGGTAAGAGACGTGCTAAGATTGAAAACTTTGCAAATGATAAAGATGGATACTCTGCTGCGGTTGTTACTTGCGAAGATGTTTTAGATGATCAAGTTAAAGTAGAAGCATCTGTTAGAAGTTTAAAAAATATTTTTGAATCATACGTAAAACTTAATAAAAGAATTCCTCCTGAGCTTTTAATGAGTATTTCCGCGATTACTGATCCTTCAAGACTTGCAGATATTGTCGTTGCGCACTTGAGTATGAAGATTGAAGAGAAGCAAGAAATTCTTGATGCACTTAATGTATCTGTTCGCTTAGAAAAACTCCTTGAAAAAATGCAAGGTGAAATTGAAATTATTAATGTTGAGAAAAAAATTCGTACTCGAGTTAAAACTCAAATGGAGAAGTCTCAAAAAGAGTACTATCTCAATGAGCAAATGAATGCGATTCAAAAAGAGCTCGGCCAAAAAGACGATGGCAAAACGGAGCTTCAAGAATTAGAAGATAGGCTTGAAGCGAAAAAGATGCCTGAAGAGGCGAGAGAGAAAGCTCGTAAAGAAATCAAAAAATTAAAATCGATGTCACCAATGTCAGCAGAAGCTGCTGTTGTGAGAAATTATGTGGATTGGATGATCAATCTTCCATGGCATGAGTACACGGTTGATGACAACTCAATTGCAAAAGCAAAAGACATTCTCGAAGAACAACATTATGGACTAAAAGATGTAAAAGAAAGAATGGTTGAATATCTTGCTGTTAGAAGTTTAATCGGAGATGAGCTTGAGGGAAGAGGAACGATTCTTTGTCTTGTCGGGCCACCAGGTGTAGGTAAGACAAGTATTGCGAAATCACTTGCTGAATCTTTAGGTCGTAAATTTGTTCGAATTTCCCTGGGCGGTGTTCGAGACGAAAGTGAGATCAGAGGGCACAGAAGAACATATGTGGGTGCGATGCCTGGAAAGATTATTTCTGCATTGAAAAAAGCGGGTACATCAAATCCTGTCATTCTTTTAGATGAAATTGATAAAATGAATAGTGATTTTAGAGGGGACCCTGCAAGTGCAATGTTAGAGGTTCTTGACCCTGAACAAAATAAAACTTTTGGTGATCATTATATAGAAGTTGAATATGATCTTTCAAAGGTGATGTTTGTGATGACGGCAAATGACCTTGGCAGTATTCCAGGACCACTAAGAGATAGAATGGAAGTGATGCAAATTCCAGGTTACACGCCGAATGAAAAACTGCAAATTGCTAAGCAGTACTTGGTAAGTAAGGCGGTCAGAAATAATGGTCTTGATAATTACACACTCAACCTTAAAGATGATTCTATTGAGAGTATCATTTCTCATTACACCAAAGAATCAGGAGTAAGAGAGCTAGAGCGAGTTATTAATACAGTAGCTAGAAAAATTGCGACTGATGTAGTCACAAAAGAGTACAAAGAAGGCAAAAAGTTTACTGTCAATACTACTCAATTGGGGAAACTGCTTGGTCCCAAAAAATTTGATAAAACCGATATTGAGGTAGAGCCTCAAGTTGGTCTCGTTAATGGGTTGGCCTGGACTTCGGTTGGTGGAGAGCTTCTGCATATTGAAGTTGTCACGGTATCAGGAAATGGGAAGATTCAAATTACTGGAAAGCTTGGCGAAGTGATGCAAGAGTCTGCTCGAGCTGCTTTAAGCTATGTTCGCTCTATTAGTGATCGTCTTGGTATTGATGCCGAGTGGTATGAGAAGAATGATATTCATATCCACGTACCAGAAGGTGCGACGCCAAAGGATGGCCCAAGTGCAGGGATTACGATGGTGTCGGCATTAACATCGGCGATTACAGGCATTAAGGTTTTTCAAGATGTGGCGATGACGGGAGAGGTAACCATTAGGGGACGAGTACTTCCCATTGGCGGATTAAAAGAGAAGCTTCTTGCTGCAAAGCAAGCGGGGATTAATAAGGTTCTTATTCCACAAAGAAACTCTAAAGATCTCTCTGATATTCCAAAGGAAATTAAGCAAGGTATCGAAATTGTGGCCTGTACTCATGCGGAAGAGGTGCTAAAGCATGCGCTTAATTTGAGCCGGCCAGAGACTTTTATGAAGGTTGTGGGACTAAAGGTTATAGATCCACAAAATCAAATGGAAGTAGCGAACTAGAATTATTATCAAATTTTTTTGAAAAAAAGGAGGTGATATTCACCTCCTTTTTTATTGACAGCCTGAGCGTTTTTACTTAAATTGGTGCCTTCACTGAGGGCGTGTAGCTCAGTGGGAGAGCGCTGCCCTTACAAGGCAGATGTCGCAGGTTCAATCCCTGCCACGCCCACCATTAAAACTCAAATTAATATTTAATTAAGGTTCACCCCATTTTGCACATACGACAAAAATATTATCAGGCTCTTTGGCTCGTCCTGTGCATCTACATTGATATGCATTGTCATTAGGGATAGGGTGACTGATTTCAATCGATCCACCATCACAATCACAACCTCCTCCGATTACGATGGAGTCAAGTAGGACATCACTACACTTAGGACTTATATCTCTGTCACTTTCAACAGCAAACTCAACTTGGAATGTGGCATTTATTTTGCCTGGGCTGATTTTCGCAGCTGCCGAAATATCGGTATCAGTAATTGTTCCATTCTGTATGTCTGACGTGCTGATGGTATTGTTCAGTATATCATGAGTTGTGATTGTGCTATTTTTTATATCATCAGTTGTGATTGTCTCATCTTTGATATCAATTGATGTAATGGAATCATTTAAGATAGAGGCGCTATCAACTGCATCAATTAGAGTTAAAGTCCCATTAACTTCTAGGGTGGCTCCATCTTTTATGTTTATACGACTTCCACTCTCTACAGATAATGTTGAGTTATGATGAATGGTAGTTGTTCTTAGGTCAACAGTATTTGAAAATTCAGTAGCACCGGTAACGGTACCACCATCGGTCAGACTTAAAAAAGTATCCTTAATATTTCCTGTTAATCCAGTGAGGTAACCAAGCTCTGATACTCTTATTGTTGACGTCGTAATTTGTCCATTCAATAGAGAGGATATTAAAACGAAGCCTTGATTTGTTAAAGGCGCAAGCTTACTCAAAGCGATTGCTGCAGCAGCTGCGATGTCATCGTTAACGATAGTGCCGTCTTGAATTTTATCTGATCCAATATCGTTGATAGAAATGGTATTCGTCACTGAATCAAAACTAAGAGGGGGGGCGGCCGTAATTGACAAGCTATCAGTGGCAATATCACTAAAAGATGTCCAGGAGACTTCACCGTCACCATCGGTTACCAGCACTTGATTTACTGAACCATCTCCTTCGGGAAACTGGTAAGCACCACCAACACTGAGTTCGGAAACACCAAGGCTGCCATTGCTATGAATGTAAAAAATTTCTTTTACACCTTGCTTGAATGATAAACCCGCGCCAGCTGCTTCAATTGTATATTCACTATCCGCATCCTCGTTTATATTAAAGCCAATTTTCCCTCCATTAGCGCCAAACGAATCTATAATGAGCTCTTCAATAATAGTCAATGTCCCATCGCCTTCATCGAATTGAGGGATTTGACCAGGGCCGTTTCCGACATCTATGTTTAATATTCCGCTCTCGGTAATTTCATCGCCCTTATTTGCAAACCCAGTATTTAGCAATATGCTTTCAACTGCTCCATCTGAGGATTGCAGGGTGGCAAAATCAACGGGGATCCATGAGTTTAGGTCACCACTCCAGGTGACAACTTGGCCATCAGATGCGTTTTCGTGATGAAGTTTATCAAAGGTGATTGCACCATCCTCTATCTTCGCCGTTGTGATACTTTCGTCGGCAATCTTGTTAGTGGTGATTGCTCCGTCCTCGATTTTAATTTCGGTGATTGCCCCGTCTGCAACAGTAAATGAAAGAGGAACGATAGCGGCACCGGTTGCAGTACTAAGTATTAATTCTATAACGCTGTTGGAAAGTAAGTTAAACTCGGAGGTAAGGGAGTAGGTGGCTTCTATTGACGTGCTTGTTTGTGAGTTTAGGGTTAGCTCTGCTTTTTTGCTTTCAGAGTTTTTTATTTGAACTTTTTCAATTCGTTGAAAGTTTTTTCCATTTATAGTGAAAGTGGAAGAGTCCTGATCAAAAAAAACTGATTGAACGATCAGCCGATTACTTGATAGAGTCCCTCCCGGGAGAGACATTGTCGCAACAGCAGTTTCCTCTTCTTTATTACAAGAAAATAAGGTGATCGTTGCGAGAGCAATAATAAATAGACTCGAACATTTTTTTAACATCAACAACCTATCGGAAATCAGCTTAAATACCTAACATTTTAATGACTTATAATTGAGTTATTCTAGTGCAGTATTGGGATTGTAAAATGTATGTTTTTTCAAAGATTCTAACGTCTAACTAAAAGTTTAGTGATTATACGTGTTTAAGGAGTTAAAATCCAAGTTCTGAAATATAATACTTTTTAAACAAAAATTATTGATACGAGAAATTTGAAATAATTAGTAGGCAGTTATTCATGGGAAAACAAAACTTGGTTAGCAGTATCATCAATTCAATTATCAAGCATCCGCTAAAATATATGGCGACTTGCGTTCTGGTTTCAGTCTTTCTTATTCCTCATTTATTAAAAATTGAAAGTGATTTTGGCGTGAGGATATGGTTTCGAACAACTGATCCGTTGATAAAAGACCTAAATGAATTAGAGAGAAAATTTGGAAATGATGAAAAAGTTATCTTGGCGTTACATTCTCCTGATGGAATTTTTCAAAAAGATAAAATAGAGCTCTTACAGAAATTAACGGAAGAGCTTTGGCAGATCCCCCAAATTCTAAGAGTGGACTCATTAACAAATTATAATTACTCAATTTCAGAGGGAGAGGACCTGATCACGGCCCCATTTTTTGATGAGTATGAAGAATTAACTGATGATTACGTCACCTCTAGAAAAGAGTTGGCCCAAAACGATAAGATCATTCTGAATCAATTTGTTAGTAAAGACTTTAAAACGGCCGTTTTATTTGGATCGATTGTCCCTGTCTTAGATGGAGGAAGTCCAAAGTATCGAGTAATTGCGCAAGAGATTAAAAATATTCGTACGAAGTATAAGAAATTAAACCCTGATGTTAGTTTTCACTCTGTCGGTGCGGCCAGCTATAATGATGCGTATAGAGAGGTTTCAGAAAATGATATAAAGGTGATGATCCCAATTGATTTATTATTGATGATTCTCTTCCTCTTTTTTATCTTTAGAAGATTTGAAGCAATTGTCATCCCCACAGGTCTAGTCGCGGTCACGATTTTGATGACGTTTGGAACGAGTGGATTACTCCATTTTAAATATGATAATTTAAGTGCTGCAATTCCAGGGATTCTAATTGCTATTTGTATGGCCGACTCTGTGCATGTGCTTGCTACTTTTTATCGTAGCCTCAAGGGAGGTGCTTCAAAAGAAGAGGCAATGAAAAGTAGTTTGCATAAAAATTTTATGCCAACGTTTCTTACTTCAGTTTCAACGATGATTGGCTTTTTTAGTCTTGTGTCCACTGAATTAATTCCCGTTCAGAATCTTGGCATCCTTGCAGGTCTAGGAACTTTTTATGCATGGATGTTTACAATATTCTTTTGCGTTCCTTTGTTGAAGTTTATCCCCATTAAGCAGGTTTCTCTTGCTAAATCCAAAGAGGTTAGCCCAGAAGCAACTTCAAGATATATTCAATGGATAAATCGAAATAAAAATCCGATTTTTTACATTTTTTCTATTCTCTCTGTCACTGCATTAATACTTGGTGCTCAAAATAAAGTGAATGCGGACCCTCTAAAACACTTTGATAAAAAGTTAAAAATTTCAAAAGACACAAATTTTCTTCTAAAGATTTTTAACGGTCTTGGTGGCCCGAATGTCATGGTTGATAGCGGGGGCGTTGATGGGATAAAAGATCCACGATTTATGGAGAAGGTAGAATTATTTAGGGCGTACGTTGAAAATCTGGAAGTAGTTAATAAGGTCACCAGTATTACAGCAACTGTAAAAGACTTGAATAAGAAATTAAATAATAATTCACCTGAATATGATGCAATTCCGGATTCAAAAAATAAAATAGCGGAGACTCTTCTTCTATATACAATGGGACTTCCTCAAGGAATGGGAATCAATGATCAAGTAAGTGTTGATAATAGGTTTATCAAACTGGTTATTTTATGGAATCTTCATGATGCAGAAACTTCGCTGCAGTTAATTGAGGAGCTAAATAAAAAAGCCACAGAGATTGGCTTAGATATAAATATCACAGGTAAGATTGTTTTATATCATCGAATGGTCAATTACATTGTAAGCTCATTTTTTCGCTCCATTGGATTAGCGCTCGTGCTAATTTCCATTATGTTAATTATTGTTTTAAAGAGCTGGAGAATTGGAACTTTATCGCTTTTACCAAATGTGGTTCCGCTTTTATTTGGTTTAGGGTTAATGACCTTGGCCTCAATTTACATCGATATCGGAACATCCATTGTGATCTCAGTTTGTTTGGGGATTGCTGTGGATGATACAATTCATTTTCTCAGCCATTACCGAACGTTAACTTCGTCTGGCTTAACGCCAGTTAAAGCTCTGGAAAAGGTGTTTGTTCATACTGCTCCAGCGCTCGTGTTTACGACCATAATCCTGACCGTTTGCTTCGGTTGTTTTATTTTTGCGAACTTCGTTCCAAATATTAATTTTGGTATTCTTTGTTCAATCATACTAACCTTTGCCCTATTAGTTGACTTAATTTATCTGCCAGCAATTATTTTAAAATTTAACGTTTCAAAATAAGAAAATATTTCTCCCTAAATCAAATTTATCAAAAGTGAAACAATAGATGAGTATTGATTGTGGGAGATCTTATGAGAATTCTTTTTGTATTATTAATTTCAATTCAAGCCAACGCTTACTTTAATGCAAATGAGGTAAAACAATCTATTTCAAAAAAAGATATTGATGTGAAAATCGCTAAAAAATGGTTTGATCATTACTATGCTAAAGGGAGTGAGGATTTTCAGACTGCTTTTGATCGAGGTGATCAGTACAAAAAAAGTATTGAATTAGTTCTTAAACGATATCAAGTTCCTGTTGATTTCTATTATTTAGCAATGACTGAAAGTTATTTTAATAATCACGCACGCTCACACAAGGAAGCCGTTGGCTTGTGGCAATTTATTCCAAGCACGGCCGAGAATTACGGATTAATTGTTACAGAGCAAATTGATGAACGTCGGCATCCTATTAAATCAACAATTGCAGCAGCAAAATATTTGCGTGATCTGCATAATATTTTTCAAGATTGGACGCTAGCAGCTGCAGCTTACAATTGCGGGGAATATCGAGTTTTACGAGCAATTAAAAAAGGCGGAACGCGATCTTTTGCGAAACTTGCTGAAATGAAATTGTTACCAGATGAAACAATTAACTATGTAAGTAAATTTTGGGTCACACGAGAAATTGATGCCAAAATAAGAAAAAAATCATTGATGGTTTCTAAAGATCGATATTTGGATTCTGGTACGATTACAATTAAATCAATGGGGACAAAACTCGAGACATTAAGTCTAATTTCTGAATTATCAATGGATGAGATTATTTCTTACAATCCAGGAATCACTAGAAAAATGAGTAGCTTTCCGAAGAATTTTAATCTCTACTTGCCCCGAGCTAATGCGAGTTTGTATTCAAGCTTCATTAGGCAAAATGGAGTTGTTAGTAAAGTTACTAGACCAGAAGCATTGCATCTTTGGGGGATAAAAGATTCAGTCAAGGGAGATGATATTAAAATCACCTTCATTTCACCACAGCAAATTAAAATTAAGAATATGAGAACAAAAGAAGAAACAATTATTAATAAAAAAGAATTATCAAAAATCTAATATTAATAAAAAAGAATTATCAAAAATCTAATTCAACTCCATACGAACTCGCTAAATCACGAACAGATGATTCAAAAAACTTTTGATCAAAAAGAATGCTTACGACGCTTGGTTGAAAGTTATTCTCTATCGAGCAACCGTCAAGGCATTTAAAATCTGGGCTTAATGCCTCTACTTTTTTTATCGGTAACTTGTGATCAAAGCCACCATACCACTTAAAAAAGTCTTCAATTCTTGAAACGAGCCTTGTATTAATCTCATCTTGAAGGTCATTTTCAAGGTTATAAATAAAAATGCTAGACTCTTTTTTCTTCCCATCAAAATATAGGTAGACCTTACCAGATGTCTTTAATTCAAGAGAGGTATTAAAACATTTTGGACAATATGAATGCTTAGTCAAAATCATGATTTATTGTAACATGATATTTTCCCTTTTAACTATAGGCAGTTATAATAATGATCGACACTTTTTACCTAAGGATAATTATATGTTCGGTGATTCAAGAAATATTGAAGTTGATCAAGGATTTTTTTTAAATAGTGAGATTTACGAAAATGGTAAATCGGAATGGATTATTGTCACTCATGGCATCGGAGAACATCTTGGTAGGCATCAGTATTTAGTTAACTTGCTTCGAGAAAAATATAATGTTTGCTTCTATGATCTTAGAGGTCATGGAAAAAGCGATGGAAAACCTGGTTATATTGATTCATTTGACTTGTATATTAGTGACCTTGGGCAAATTGTCGATTTTTTAAAGCAAGAGTACAGAGCAGAGAGAGTTTCTCTTTTTGGCCACTCAATGGGAGGGTTGATTACAGCAGCATTTACTCAACAAAAAGGAGATATTTATGAACCAGAAAAAGTTTTCATCAATGCTCCTCCAGTTAAGGTTCCAGGCCCTTTAGGAAAAATTGTTGATTGTATACCGTTTAGTGGGATTAAAAAGTTGGACAGCATATCAGGTGGTTTATATTTAAAAGGACTCGTTGATTTAGGTTTTCTGTCCCATGATAAGACTGTTGGAGAGGACTATGTCGCTGATCCCCTAAATAGATTATCCCTAAACACAAAATTGTTAATTGGAATGATTAGGTGTTCTCGAGAAACTTTTTCAAAACCAATTTCCCCAAAGACAAAAATGTACTGTTGTGTTGGGTCTGCTGACGCTGTCGTTGATCCTCAAGCTGTAATTAACTACTTTTCAAGCACTGAAAAAAATGTAAGGTTGAAAGTGATTGATGGTGCTTATCATGAAATTCACAACGAGATTGATAAATATCAAAAACCTTATTTTGAATATATTCAAGAATCACTTAATTAAATTTTTTGATTTGAAATATTCTTTTCAATATTTTTAATTCTTATTACTGCTGGAGGATGAGAGTCGTAGAAGTTGCTAAAAACCTCATCCGGCGCTAAAGCACCATAATTAAATTTATACAGTTTGATTAATGCGGATTTTAGGTCCTCTCCTGATGTAAGCTTGCAGGCAAAGTCGTCTGCCTCAAATTCATTTTTTCGAGAAAAAATATTGCTCAAGGGAGAGAGTAAAAAGCTATAAATGGGGGCAATCATCGTAAATAAAATGATCGCAGCCGCCGGAACTTTTGTGTTTAGCCCATGCCCCACTAGAAATTCGCTACTGGAAATCGCAATTGACAATAAATAAAATACGACAAGCATTGTAAAAACAGAGATGATCATTGATTTAATAATATGCTTCTTTTTAAAATGACCTAGTTCATGAGCAAGAATGGCGAGAATTTCTTTATTATCCATTTGCTCAAGCAGGGTATCAAAAAAGACAATTCTCTTACTTTTTCCAAATCCAGTGAAATAGGCGTTTCCGTGCGAGCTTCTTTTTGATGCATCCATTGTAAAGATTTCTTTTGCATTAAAATTGATTTTCTTA
>JAURQB010000163.1 GCA_030836365.1 Bdellovibrionota bacterium
AGAGGCGATAAAAACACATGGAGAATTAAAGACTAAGGTAGAAGCCTGTAACACGGCTTATACAAAAACCCTAATGGATCCGCTAAATAATCCTAACACACGACTAAATGCCGATAAAAGAAAAGAAATTGCAGGTAAACTTACATGGGGAACTGGAGGTTCTTGCGAGGATATAAATTTATCTGGAACTCAAGACATATCAAGTGATTACACAAAATCAAATCAACCATTTGCCTTAAATATTGCTATATCAGACTTTCAAAATGATACAGATCACGTAAACAGATCTCTTCACCCATGTGGAGGCAAAAGTGGTACTAAATTCAGAACATGTGTAATAAATGTTGGAACGGCTTTAATTAATGCAAATGAGAAATGTGGTAATGAAGCAATTGGCGAAGTGCCGACCGTTCCTAATGATACATTCCCTGATCCAGTTGATCCAAGTAAATTTGATTATTGTGATGGTAATAATTCCGTAACCGATGAATTAGATGCATATAAAAAGGCAAAACAAGCTTTTGATGATGCAAAAAGTGTCTCTCAAAGTATTTCATCAGCTCCTGCATCAACACCAGAAATAACCGGGAAAATTTGTGACCAACTTGAGAAGGCGGCAAAGCAATACGCTTTTGGGAAGAGTAATGGAAGTGCATCTGATATGAGCGAAAATGGGGCCTGTTATGAAAATGTCCAAGTATCTGCGGCCAATGGTTCAACTTCGACAACTTCAGAGAGGAAGCTTAAAAACGGTTGTGACCCGAATGAAAAATACTCAGAAAGAAAAAATAACCCGACACTACCAACTTTAAAATTAATCGATGGAGCAATTGCAATGGGAAGAAATGTTTCAGGTGATGGAGCATCTAATCCTTACTTAAACTCAATGGGGGAACATCTCGCAGGCCAGTGTCATCGAGGCGAAACCCCTAACCCTGCGGACATCACAAATCCGCTTGCTCCGCAACCGACACATATGAACAATCAACCAAGAAGCACAACAATAATTCAATAGGAGACCAATGATTAAAAACGGCGACCAGCAAATTAGAAAAACTAGAAGTAAAATATTACTTCTAGTTTTTCTGTGTCTGCTTGTCAGTTGTGATAATGGTGCAAACCCTTTTAATGCTGTTGGTGTTGGGCTTGACGACTCAGGTGGAACGCGCTCCGGTAATAATTTGCGCTCAAATAATTCCTGGAAGAGCATCGAGTCGCCCTACTATGGACGCGTGCTTGAATTCTCCCCGACGATATTGGAAAATAATGCTGATAACCTTGACCCTGAAATGAATATTTCAAAATACCTTAGTGATGCCGTCTTTATTACGGACAATCCGATCCTTCAAGAAAGCTGCTCTGGCAGCAGCAGCGGAACTGGTGAAATTGAGGCCTGCTACAATGTTTTGGAGGACGCAGGCGCCACGGCAATTGAGCAGTACTATGACCGCTGGGCATTTGAAGTTGACACCACCGAATTTGATCAAGTGCAAACGTTTTATCACATCGGTCAAGTCATCAACTATTACCTTGATTCTCTAAGTTACCTCTATAACGAACAAGCTCAACCCTCTGTTGACCCCGGGCTAAACTACAACACGTCCATTCCAATTGATCTCTACAATGCTGGAGCCCACTTTTTGGCCGGCGACACACTAACTGGCTACGCTCGTTGTGATATTGCAGATAACGCTTTTTTTGATGCCGCGACTAACACAGTTTGCCTTGGCTATCTTTCAAGTAACCCGCAAGTAAAAGTCGCCCATGACCCATCTGTCATCCAACATGAAATGGGCCATGCACTAACGGCCGTCATGCTTAATATGCGAACGATTGCCAAAACAACAGACTTCCCGTTTCGCTCGGAAATTAAATATAACTTTTATGATGAAGCCGGATCTATTAACGAAGGCGTCGCCGATTTTTATGCGCATATTTTTGATGAGCGCGACGCCGTTTTTGAATATATTTTTGGTGCCTTTACCTCTGGCTATCGCCCAATTATGGAAGATCATGAACTACACGCTTCTGGCATTTCAACGATGCCGGAAGATCGTATCAGCTATCCCCACTTTGTGAATTACATTCCCGACTCACCGGAGCTTGTCATCGAAGACGTCCACCAGGCGGGCATGATTATCTCTCACTTTTTAACCGCACTTAAGCGTGATTTAATCGAAACCTGCTCATGGACTCACGACGACGCCGCCAAGAAAATTTTTAATATCCTGGTTGAAACCTATGCTTACTTAGGTGACTTAAGCGCCACTGGAAATGATTATTATCCACACGGAACGGTCAACCTCAGTAGTGACCTTGACGAATTTGGTACACCCACAAGCTTATTATGGTACTCCCGCGTGCGGCCGACAAATTTTAGAAGTTGGTCTCAAACATTTGGCCGTTTTTTTGTTCAGACAATATCCAATACAAGCTCCACAGCGTGTAACTCCTCTTTTTATCCTCAAGATAGTTTTGAAGTGCTTCTGGATAGTTACGGGTTACTTCTTTTTGATAACTATAACGATGATGGAAATCATCACACCCAAGGTCACAATGGAGCAAATCATAAAATCAATCCAGAAAACAGATTAAAAACAACAATGATTGATAAAGATCTCATTCAAATAGACCCACGAGAAGATGCGAGTGAGGTTTTTGTGTTTGATAAGAGAAGGGATATTCTAAACGCCATCGAAAATTTATTAGATGTGGGACTGACCGAAGAAATCTCCACAAAAATAGATAGTGAACTTCTCCATAACAATGGAAACGGACAAATTTCACCAGGTGAGGTCGTTGGACTTGCCTTTAATTTATACAATGCGAGCAATAGTGAAATGGGCGGTGTGCAAATTCTCGCCAACGATTGGGACCACGTAAAAGTAGAAAGTGGCGAGCGCAGGCCCTGTCCTAATTTTAGTGATGAGTGGCCGAGCAGTTCTGAAGGTGCGGCCAGCATCGATGATGAAGACGCTGCAGACCCTCAAAGTGGAGAATGTCAATTCGTCACGCGAACAAATGGAAATTCACTGGCCTCCACTGGTGGCGTTGATGATCCAGCGGCAGAAACAAATGAATACGCTCACCCAGTTTGTTTTGTTCAAATAACAGATGAAAGTGCAACTTATTGGGCATCCCAAGAGGAGTACCGAGAAATAGTGGGACTTGAAAAGAAAGACTGCTTGAATGAAGATGACACCCACAGCTGCTTTATGCGCGCGATTAAAGGCGGCGATAGTGCCTACTACTCTAGAATTGAGCCTAATAAAAGTTGGGCCGAAACAATTGTGGACCCTGATACAGGAGATCCAACCTATGGGACTCACAATTTACTATTTTTTGAGGTTAACCGTGAAACCCCTCCCGGCACAACCTTTGATTGCCGGTTTCGAGTGCGCTTCACTAATTGTAAAAACTGTTGGAATGAAGAAGGTGTCAATGATGATGACGATTTTCTCGACTACGAATTCAGCGGAGAGCGCCCGTTTAAAATATTACATTATCAATTTACCATCTTTAATTAAAAAACATGGAGGTCGTTAGTGAATAAAAAAGTAATATCAATCACCGTTGCCACGATTATTGCGTTCTTTTCAGGGTACTTCATGATGAACATGCCCAAAAAAAATACGGAAAAAAAGATAAGTGATCAGCACAAACCAGCGAGAGAAAGAAAAAAAGAAAAAACTGATAAAGCGAGACAGCGTCACGCTAAAAAAAACATCCGAACAAAAAAAGATGAATGGCAAGACATTGCTGACTATAAACACAAAGATAAAATCATCAAACACTTCCAACGCTTTAGGCGCAGAAAACAAGCGAGCAAAGATCAAATACCACCAGAGGTCAATCTTAAGCTAGGAAAGCTAGTGACAAAAAAACAAAAAAACAAAGAATTTAACATTCGTGAAATTCTCGTCTCCATAGAAACAAAAAAAGGGCCAAAAACTTTTGTTGCCTTGGTCAATGAGAAAACGGGCCGAGTCATGCAAAAACAAGGGCGCCGCATCCGCGACCCCCTCTCTCGAATAGGTAATCGAATCCGCCGGGGACGATTCGAAAAATAAAATGTGAAAAAGTTTAAACGAATTAACATCTATATTTTGTTCATCTTATGCTGCGCTAATCTTTCGCTAGCAGATGATCGTCTAATTTCAGAATACTATGACGAATTAACACGGGTAGGTGCTCCCATCATGTGCCTTCCGCCAGAAACCTATTCTTCACCAACAGATGATGCCATTGAAAAGATATGCCAAGGCCATGCATGTGAAGATCAAGATCAAGAATGCATCCAGCGATCACGCAGTGAAAAATATAATTATCTGTGCGAGAACCTTATCAACGAAGAATACAGTGCTGAACTTACGAGAGGTAAAGAGGCATCAGAAGAAGCACTGAGAAATTCAAAATATTTGTATCGCCAAATTGAAATAGATGAAGCGATCAATTACCTTCAAACAGAAAATGGATTAAATGCATTTTCATTTAATGATGGAATAGAAGAAGAATTGTTTAAAGAGTTATCGAATAAAGATCATCGCGTGGATGTACTAGAAGCAATCGCCAATTCTAAAGGTGATTCATATGTAAATGAAGAAATCGATCAAGCAAAAAAATGCCTTAGGACAGAAAATAATCCGATGGGACTAGATTTATTCTCTGATCCTCTTTCACTATGTGTACCGATGAGTAGTCTTGGCGATATACATCGAAGCTCATATCAGAAGCGTTACTTCCCACGTAATGCAAATTTATCAGAATGTCGAAGAATGATTTTCGTCAATAATGAGTTTCGGCCAATAAAAATGGCCTCTGAAACTGAAGTGACTTGGCAACAGAAATTAGACGCCTATAATCAAAGAGTTGAACAAAAACAATTAGAACATAAACAAAAAGTACAAGCTTGCAGAGACGCGGTAGAGGTTGAATTTAATCGTCAAGAGGCAGCACGTCGTGCTGCATTTGATCAACGACTAGGGGAACAAACAAGAAGAAAAGAGCAAGAATCAATTCAGTGTAAAAAAAGAGTAATTACAGAATTACTTTGTCACCTCCCCACCGATGAGGAGATCGTTTCTCAAAACAATCCAAATTGTAAACCTGCTTCAAAATATTCGTATCACGATCCGTGTTTGGGACTTCTATTTAGCTACACCTTCAATAAAAATGTTCAAAATGCCAAATTTGAAATAAGTGATAACAGCCTTCAAGACTCAGATGAGGGATGCACGGATGAGGCCCTATGTGCCTATGCCGATAGGTCCGATGAGCTTTCAGTTGATACTCTTTACACAGAAGAAAAGATGCAGAAAGCTCAAGAAATATTTGGAAAAACGATGAGTAATTTTAAAACGCTATTTTCCCAGTGGCATCAGGAGGGGAAATTATCAGACGATCAGTTGAGAGATATTGAAACAAAGTTATCCAGGACAACCTTAGAAAAACCAGACACACCAATGAGCGCTCTCCATAACCTCCAAAGTTTAGGAATATGCTCTTGTCATTTTTCTGCTGATGATGGCCGTACAGATCAAACTTGTGAACGAAATACAATTACTTTTGGCCCTCAATTCTTACAACTGCTAGGAACGCCCTATGGAGAGATTGAAATGCAAAATTTGATCGCCCATGAAATAGGTCACGCGATAGCTCCGGCGTGGGATAGTGAAGAAAAATTTCTAGGCCCATTTGAATGCCTTCAACCGTCAATGAATTTAGATGGATATACTGGTGAGGGCTCAAATTTGTCTATTCTAAGAGGGGAAATCGTCGCGGACTGGCTCGCCACAGAGGTAAATGTATTTTCGAACTCCGGCGAGAAGATGCTAAAAAATACACTAGCGCAGAGCTGTAATAATTTTGATTAT
>JAURQB010000164.1 GCA_030836365.1 Bdellovibrionota bacterium
AAAGAAAATAACACTCCTGATTTCAAAACAATATACCTCTATTGGCGGACAAGCTGTAATTGAGGGCGTTATGATGCGTTCTCCTAATGCATTCGTTGTGGCCGTAAGACTTCCTAATGGCAAAATTCGGCTGAGGCGAGATCAGTGGTATGGACTTAGTCAAAAATTAAACTTTTTAAAAAAGCCTTTCATCCGTGGAGTACTGGTTCTCATCGAGACGATGGCCAATGGTATTGTTTCCTTAAATTACTCTGCTAACCAAGCAATGGAAGAAGAGGATAAGAAAGCATCAGAGAAAATTGATTTTTCAACTTTCTTATCTATTGGGTTAAGTTTTATTTTTGGGATTGGTCTTTTCGTGATGCTTCCACACTTTTTGACAGCATTTATTGAAAGTAACCTTGGTAAAGTATGGGGCCTAGACTCGGTTATGTTTCACGCTGTTGATGGGGCGATTAAAGCAACTATCTTTATTCTATACATTTTCTTAATTGGCTTTATTCCAGATATAAGGAGAGTTTTTCAATATCACGGTGCTGAACACAAGTCGATTTCAACCTTTGAAGCGCAAGAAGAGCTAACTGTTGAAAACGCCCGAAAGTATCCTACTTTTCATCCGCGTTGTGGAACAACATTTATTTTCTTTTTACTTTTTATTTCAATAATTTTATTTGCAGGGCTCTTTGTCTTTATAAAATTGCCTGAAAATATGCCTTTTATTTTTCGACATATCTCAGCTATCGGAATTAAGATTTTGCTAACTTTTCCTGTCGCAGGAATTTCCTATGAAATTATCAAAAAAGTGGGCGCAATCTGTGATACCGCTATTGGCCGAGTGATCAGCTACCCGGGAATGATGCTACAGCGTTTAACGACGAAAGAACCTGATGATGAGCAGCTTGAGGTTGCCTTAGCTTCAATAAAGGCAGTGCTTTATTTGGAAGATAAGTTCAACTTAAAAGAGGTGAAAAATAAAGTGGTTAAACTTGAAGAAATTGATTTAGAAAATCTTTCTGACGTTGATATGGGATCCCTTAAGTTGAAAGATTTTCTTGAGGCTTAATTTTTTTGGAGACACTAAATGTTTGATAAATTGGGCGCAGTAGTTAAAAGATTTGAAGAGCTGACTGAAAAATTAGCAGACCCTACGATTTACGATCGTCAAAAAGAATACCGAGAAATTTCTTCTGAGCGTTCTTCAATTGAAGATGTCGTCGTCGCTTATAAAAACTATGAAAAAATAAAAGCTGACCTTTCTCAAGCACAAGAGATTTTAAAAACCGAAAATGATCCTGACTTAAGGGAAATGGCAAAGGAAGAAGTTTCAGAGATTGAATCAATGATTCCAGGATTGGAAGAGGAATTAAAAATTCTCCTTCTACCTAAAGACCCACTAGATAGTAAAAACGTAATGATGGAAATTAGGGCAGGTGCAGGCGGAGATGAAGCATCAATTTTTGTCGGTGACGTTTATCGAATGTATACGAATTATTTTAGAGATATCGGCTTTTCCTCTGAGCTTATTTCATTATCAGAAGGTGATGAAGGAATTAAGGAAGTAATATTTAGCGTCAAAGGTGAGAAAGTTTACTCAAAAATGAAATACGAATCTGGAGTTCACCGAGTTCAACGTGTTCCTAAAACAGAGTCTCAAGGACGCGTTCACACATCAACAATCACTGTCGCAGTTATGCCTGAAGTTGATGAGGTAGATTTTGATCTAAACATGAATGAAGTACGAATTGATGTTTACCGCTCCGGTGGAGCAGGTGGGCAAAGTGTTAACACGACAGACTCTGCCGTTCGGGTTACTCACTTGCCGACAGGGATCTGGGTTGCTAACCAGGATCAAAAATCGCAAATAAAAAACAAAGAGAAAGCTTTAAGAATTTTAAAAAATAGAATCTTTGACAAGCTTGTCAGTGAACAACGGGCCAAAGAAGCTGCAGATCGAAAGGGGCAAGTTGGCACAGGAGATCGATCAGAGAGAATTAGAACGTATAATTTTCCACAAGGCAGACTTACTGATCATCGAATTGGCTTAACTCTCTACTCCTTAGATAAAATTATTGAGGGAGCAATGGGTGACGTGACAGACTCATTAATTGCTCATTATCAGGCAGAGCTATTAAAAGGCCAAGAAGAATAAAAGTAGAGTATGCATGTTTGAAAAAATCCGGGAAGTTGTTGAGCAACACTACCAGCAAGATAAAGAAAGTTTGGAGCAGTGTTACCCCGGTTTAAATAAGACAATATATCTTCGAGAAGCTTTATCATTCATTGGATCTAAAGCAGATGAACATCAAATCATTGATTCATTAAGTGAATATAAGTTGAAACAATTTTTTGAATTATCAGCTGATGGAGTGCCTTTTGAATATATTTCTGGAATGGGGCACTTTTACGGACGAGATTTTATTGTTGGGCCGGGGGTACTAATTCCGCGACAAGAAACTGAAATCATTATTGAGGAGGTGCTTCTCGCTAAAAGCAGATTCACATCAACAATGAAAGTTCTTGATCTGTGTACCGGCTCAGGATGCCTCGGGTTGACAGTCGCATGTGAATTAAGAGAAATCGTAAGTGATTTATATTTGACTGATATTTGTGAAGAAGCTCTTCGGTATGCAGCAAAAAATTGCGCTAAGTTTGAATTTCAGCTTTCTCCAATGACTAAGATAAAATTAGTAAAATCGAATCTACTTGATAGCGTAGATGACAAATTTGATTTAATTGTTTCAAATCCACCATATATTAAAAGAAAAGAGCACCACTCTCGCGTACATGGACAAGTGACACGGTTTGAGCCCGATATGGCATTATTTGTTGATGATGATGAATACGATAAATTCTTCGATAGATTATTTCGAGGTGTAAGCGAAGTACTTCGGGATGGTGGTTTATTCATTATGGAAGGCCATGAAGATGAGATCAAACCTCTCGCAAACAAATGGAAAGCGAGTTTTCCAAAAGATGAAGTAAAGGTTATACAAGATTTAAGTTCTCGAGATCGTTTTATTCGCGTGATTAAGGAAGGTAAAAATGGATAGTTTAATTATCAATGGTGGTAAAAAATTAAGTGGGAAGGTGTGCGTTTCGGCCGCAAAAAATTCATCTTTACCAATATTAATTGGAACGCTTTTATCGGAGAAAAAAATCACTTTGAGAAACCTTCCAGAGCTCAGAGATATGTCGACGACATTCAAACTTCTATCAAATCTAGGAGCAACTATTCAAGATTTGAATGGAGGAGACTTTGAGATTGATTGTTCCAATGTGAATTCAACGGAGGCGACGTACGATCTCGTAAAAACGATGCGGGCATCGATCTTAGTTCTTGGCCCTCTACTTGCCCGCTTTGGCAAAGCAAAAGTCTCACTGCCGGGTGGCTGCGCAATTGGGGATCGCCCTGTAAATATTCATTTAGAAAATTTTGAAAAACTAGGAGCGAAAATAGAACTCGAGAAGGGTTATGTCGTTGCGACTTGTGAAAAATTAAAGGGTGCCGAGTTGGATTTAAGCTTTCCATCTGTTGGAGCGACGGAAAACCTGATGATGGCAGCTTGCTTAGCTGAAGGTAAAACAATAATTAAAAACGCAGCTAGGGAACCTGAAATTATTGACCTAGCAGATTTTCTCACCACTCTTGGGGCGAAGATTTCAGGCGCTGGAGAAAAAGAAATATCGATTGAAGGTGTTTCTTCGTTAGGAATGGGCGAGCACCGTCCAATTGGAGATAGAATTGAGGCCATTACTTATATCATTTGTGGCTTAGCAACAAACTCAGAGATCGAAATTAATGGGTTTAAAACTACATATATTGAAGATGTTTTATCGATACTTCAATCAATGGGAGCTGACCTTGAAATTGGTGATGATTATGTGAAAACAACACCATCAATTCTTAAACCATTCCATGTAGTCACCGCACCATATCCGGGATTTCCAACAGATGCGCAGGCACAGTTAATGGCGTTGATGGCAATTAC
>JAURQB010000165.1 GCA_030836365.1 Bdellovibrionota bacterium
CATTGCTTTCGTAATTCGGCATTTGCATGCGCTTGTTTTGTCCCTGTGTTTTTTAGATAATACTCAGGTGAATGTCTATCGCCGTAATGTTTGAGAGTGGTGCCAACCCTCCATTGAAGTCTTTTTAATCCTTTAAAAAGCTGTGCGTTAAGGGTTCCTCCACGACCATTGGATTCAATGGTTGAACGCGTTTTGCCATGAAGATGCGGATCATAAGGTATGTCTAGTGGTGAGAGTACTACTATCCCTCCCATATGGTTGCCTGGATAACGAATTGCAGCCGCACCATTTACAACCGTGACATTTCCCGCACTATTTAAATCAATTTCAGGGCTATGATCTGTTCCCCATTGTTGACCTGAATGCAAAACACCATTATTGATTACAGTCATTCGATTTCCAGAAAGACCATGTATCATGGGAACACCTATATCTGAACCATTCGAAATCATATTTACTCCCGGAACAGATAAGACAGCAATACCGATAAAGCCACCGATTATGTTTCCCAAAATCCCTTGCCTGAAATTTTTTAAACACATCCCAATGGTGTAGTCATTTCTTGCCCAAGAGTAATCTAAAAAGTTAATCGATACCAATATTGCCTGCATTAAAATACTCAACGGCGTGAGCAAAGGAATAAAACTCATTACGAGAGAGATCATGCTCAATAATAATATAAAAATAAACTTCTTTGATTCATTAAAAATAACAAATCGTACTTTTGATAATATGCCAGAAAACTCTGAGGATATATTCGAAAGATCCTCTCCTTTTATTTTCTTCTCTACCCTTGAACTGATGACATCATTAAAAGGAGAAGCTAATAAACTGACAATCAAAAAAAATGTCCAATTCACAGAAAAGAAAAATAGAATCGTTACTAAAGCTTTAAATAGCCAGCCTAAAATACTTCCCAGCCAATCAATAGATAGCCATCCCATTACAATTTCATTACCCCATGGGATAACTGAAGTAAAAATCCACCCGCCAAGAAGCCCGTATAAGAGAAGACCAATAAAAATAGGTATCAACGAAAGAAGTAAAAGCACTTTATCTTCTTTCAACATTTTAAAACTAAGACCGAAGTTTTTAATTATTTCCATGCTTATCCTTTCACACTAAATCGAAAATCATAAATATGCTTATATTCAGAGAGCCCTCCTTTTTCAGGAGATTGCAGCACCATCTGACGAAACTCATTCCAATTAATTTTTTCTAATAAAAATCTAGTTTCGACTTTATTTCGAAGGCCACGAGTGAGCTTATCTTTTGCTTTATACAGAAGACCGTGCACTCCCTCTAAATTTTCATCTCGATAATGATACATTGCTGCCGCAACCTGGATTACGGCCCAATAAACGAGGCGTGCATTATCTCCAGCGTCCTCCAGCCAATGATGTTCTAGTTCCTCATGACACTCCCAATATTTTTGCTGATTAAAAAGCTCAATTCCTTTAATCAGTTTCTCAAAATGCTCAGGTGAAAATTGTCCGTAAGAATATAGCTCATTCATAAATATCTAACCTCGACTAGTCATCCAAACTAGCAAGAAAACGCTGATCGTGGTAAAAATAATAACACAATCAACAAGGTTTACATGATGCAAAAAAAGCTCGTTCCTGACTATATTAGAAACCTTCAAGTTTACCAAGCAGGAAAACCCATTGACGAGGTTGCGAGAGAAAAAGGCTTAACTAAAATTAGCAAGCTCGCGAGTAATGAGAATCCCTTAGGTCCAAGTCCTTTTGCGATCAAAGAGATGACTCAAGGCTTATGGGAACTTCATCGCTACCCGGATATGCACGCTCACAAATTAAAGAGCACGCTTGCTTCACTCTACAAACTTAAACTCGAAAATATTATTTTAGGCAATGGTTCAGAAGGAATTATGGGCTATATCGCTCGCGCATTCTTAGGCCCCGGAGATGAGGTTCTAACTTCTGAAAAAACATTTATTGGTTTTTATATTTTAGCGAGAAGTAGTGGTGCAAAACTAGTCCGCGTGCCTTTAACTTCAGAGTATAAATATGACGTAGAAGCAATTGCCAAATCAATTCATGAAAATACTAAAGTTATTTACATCGCTAATCCCAATAATCCAACTGGCACATACATCACAAAAAAAGAGTTCGATCATTTAATGAGCTTTGTCCCTGATCATGTTCTTGTCATTTTAGATGAGGCCTATTTTGAATTCTCCCAAAACGAGGATGATTATCCAGATTCCATGGACTACCGATATGATAACGTCATCACCCTTCGAACATTCAGCAAGGCTTACGGCTTAAGCGGTGTGCGAGTTGGTTATGGGTTTGCCCATGAAGATTTGATCGCCAATTTATCTAAGGTTAAATTACCTTTTGAACCTAATCTCATCGGGCAGCTGGGCGCAGTTGGCGCTGTTAACGATTCTCCTCACCTCGCGCGCACGATTATGAATAATACCGCTCGCTACAATAAACTTAAATCTTATTTAACTAAGAAGAATTTTAAACCTATTAAAAGTGTGACAAACTTTATCTGTTTTAAAACAGGCAGTGCCGAGGCAAGTGATTATATGTTTAACGAGCTTCTTAATCACGGTGTTATTATTCGACCGTTAAAATCAAATGAGATGCCAGATTATGTCCGCGTTTCTCTTGGCACAAATGAGGAAATGGATCACTATTACGAAGCAATGGAAAAAATTCTCCCTGAGTATGATAAAAAATTTGGAAGGCCATCATGAAAATTTGTCGCTATCAACTAACTAACTCTCCCCAAATCCAACCAAGACTTGGAATTTTAGATGAAGAGTCTAGTGAAATTATTGATCCTAATTACACACTCGCAATAGAGTATGAAAGAATGGGTTACCCAAATCCTTTTGAGCGTGCAGAACATCACCTCCCGTCTAGACTTTCGACGATTCTTTCTCTGATTAATGATCCAATGGAGCGACTGACTGAAGGTCTTGGCATGGACGAATTTTTACGAATTCTCGGAGTAAAGGAATCAAAATCAGGAATTAGGTATCGATATAAACTGGAAGAGATTAAGCTTCTCTCCCCCATTGATCAAATTCCGGTTTATCGAGATTTTTATGTCCACGAAAATCATGTCAAAAAAGGCTTCGAAAAAAGACAAGAAGCAGTTCCAGCAGAATGGTATGACATGCCAGTTTACTATAAAGGAAATCCTGCGAGCTTCATCGGCCATGAAGAAGAAATCATGTGGCCTATTTATACGGACAAGTTAGATTATGAATTAGAGCTTGCGGCCATCATCTCTAAGCCGGGAAAAAATATTCATCGTGCTCAAGCGCTCGAACATGTTTTTGGCTTTACGATTTTAAATGATGTCAGTGCCAGAGATATCCAGAAAAAAGAAATGAAGGTTCGCTTAGGGCCAAGTAAAGGAAAAGATTTCTGCGGCGTCATTGGCCCTTATATTGTTACGATGGATGAATTTGAAGGAGTCGAACCAAACTTGCTAATGCAAGCTTTTGTGAACGGAAAAAAGTGGAGCGAAGGAAAATCAGGAGATGGCTATTTCACCTTTTCCCAGATGATTGAGTTTGCCTCACAAGAGGAGCTTATTCAAGCAGGTGACCTTATTGGCTCTGGAACAGTGGGGACGGGGTGTGGACTCGAGCTTGATAAATGGATTAAGCAGGGAGATAAAATTGAACTTGTCGTTGAGAAAATTGGATCTCTCAAAAACATAGTTGGAACAAAAAGAAAGCATTAAGTAATTTTAGCCAACAAAAGAATGCATTAAATAATTTTAACCAAGTAATGAAAGCATTAAATAATCTAAGGAAATAAAATGGAAAACTTTAAATCCTCTGGAACTTTTGCCAAGCAAGCTCATGTAAATATTCCTGATGGACTCTATGAAGAAGAGCACGGAAGAAAGGGATTTTTTGGTCGGGTTAGTCATATTTACCATGAAAACCCTCCGGTAAACTGGACAAAAATAGAAGGCGAGCTTAAGCCTCGCTGCCTTCCTCCTGTTTTTAATGACCAACTTGATGCGCAGACATTTACGCCAATTCTTTACAATAATGATCTTCAAGTGAGCATCGCGACACGTA
>JAURQB010000166.1 GCA_030836365.1 Bdellovibrionota bacterium
CCTTTGGGTGGTGGTAATGTACTAACGAACAGTAATAATTTGAATCTATATCCATTGGGCGGGGAAAATATTTTAACAGGTGCAAGTCATTTGCAGCTTGGTACTCTGGCCGGTGATAAAACTCTGCAAATGGGAGTTCTTTATCCTCTGCAAGAAATTACTCCTTCGTTTATACCTGGATCGAGAACAACAGTGGAGGCAGCCATACGAACGTCATTTTTCTCCAATATGTTCGGGGTAACTGTATCAGGTTATTATGCCCCATCTTTCTCTCTGAACGTTGAAGATGAGAATTCACTTGAGGAACTAAATATGGCCGAGGAGGATTTTCAAGGAGAAGGGCCGACAAATGAAGCAGACATGCCCGCAGATTTTGGGGTCGGGATTTCAATTGACGGTAGTTTTTAATTTGACCAAAAGTCATCCGAGCATGGCGGAGGATCAAGATAAATTTGGGCACGGGAGATAGGTTCGGTGTGAGAAGCTATCTTGAAATATCGCTCACGTACCTCAGTATCTGAAATTTTTTGTTCACCTTGCGCTATCGTGCAAAGGTAAGAGCTGCTTTTAACCCTATCCCAGCTATATTCTCCGTTGGCGTAAGTTGAGTTCACTACCGAAGAAAATAAGTCTGCACCGAGCTCACTTCTTTTACTTGCAACATGAGTGCATGACGGAGAGATTAGTTTCCCTCTAAGCCCAGGAATGACCTCTCTTTTAATCGTCGTCTGGTCAACGCAATTATTAAAATCCTCCAATTGGCCTTGACTTTCATCAGAAAGTGAATTGAAGTTTTTGGCATCATAAATGGAGGAGAAAACATGATGCCCTAATTCGTGAGTTAAAGTTCCCATTATGTAATCTCTGTATTTTGGGTGATTAAAATTTTCAATCATTCCTGGTGTAATAAGTAGTCCAGGGTTAAATGGCGGTATAGTTGATTTTTTTGCATAAAACCCATTCCAGCCATCATTGGAAATAAGCTCAACTGGAGGCGTTGGATATTCTTTTAATATTTTTTCTTGATCCTTATCGGATAGCCCTGATTTTTTTATCATCTCCGAATACATATCACTGAGCAAGCTTTGAAGATCTTGCTTTTTTTCCATTGATTTTTTTTCTGCTACTTTTGCATATGAATCTTCAATACTACTTACATAGCAAGCGCAGTAGCGACCGTTCTCATCATTTTGGTAATAAATGTCAGAATCTTCACAGTTCCCATTCGTCATGTCTGATATCTGCTCTTTTATTAATTCATCAGGGATTGAACGGGAGGTCATAGAGCTATTAAACACACTGTTATTCACTGTCGTATAAATCATATATTTAGCTTGTCTTAAAATGCTAGCTTCATTCAATTGTCCTTTTTTTATTTGGTCGTAACTATAATTAAGAAGATCAGATTCCACGGCCGTTGTGATAAAGAAGTCTTTTATCATCTCGGTTTTTTCGTTCTCTGAAGTATCTGCGCTATTTTCCATTCTTAATAAAGCATGACAAAAATCGGAGATCATTTGCTTTTTTCCAAAATTATCAAGCATCGTCCTTGTTAATAAAATAGGCATTAAGTTACTAGTTGGAGGAGTTGATTTTCCTTTACACCACTGACTTAATGAGCTCATATCTTCAGTTGATGGGGTAAAGTCGCTGGCAAAACGTTCGCGAAACATTTTATTAAATTTTGATCTTGATTTAGGAGGGTTTTTAGAAATGGTTTTTACCCAGTCTGTATAGTCCTGGATCGCTTGTTTTTTTTCGTCAATATTCCGGTTGCAATCTTGAAAACGGTCTTGCCAATTTTGAGAGGGAGGAGGAAGAAGACCAATACTCTCTTCTAACCACGCGGTCTCTAAATCGTTACTCGACGTAATAATTTCATTGACGGCATCTATATTTTCTTCGCTGCATAGTTGTGCTCTCGTTTCCTCTGCCGCCTGTTGCTCCTCACAGTTTTGCCGAAGCATAGGAGCGATACTTTCTGGTTCTTCAAGTACGCCTGCGGCCAATCTGATTGCATTTTGCAGAGAGAGGGTGTTTTCATCACTTATTTCATAGTCACCCCATTTATCATTTGCATAAATAGATTTTGCAGACGTGATGCCAATAAGAACGATTACTAGTAATAATCGATAGCTAAATTGTATGTTGCAGTTGACTATAATTGGAGACTTAGCGGCCAGTATTTTTCTTAGGATAAACATCTATTAAGTTTACGGAATATATAAGCTAATTATTTATCTCTATAAAAACCTATTAATTAAATATGATCAATTCAGAACAAGTAATACGATGATATAGAATTTATTTACTGCTTAATGAATGACAATTGTTGAAAAATTCCAGAGTCTTAACTATAGTGGAGTGGATAAACAATAAGGGATAAGTGATGATCGTCGTTATTTCACCGGCAAAAAAACTAGATTTTGAAACAAGTGCACCAACAAAAAAGTTTACGAATCTGAAAAATATTAAAAAATCTGAGGAGCTCATCAAAGCACTTCGGAAGTGTAATGCCGAAAAAATCTCTTCGATGATGAAGCTGAGTGATGATCTTACCCAATTGAATATCAAGCGATATAAAAATTTTAAAACACCTTTTGATTTAAATAATGCCAAGCAAGCGATGTTTGCTTTTAAAGGTGATACTTATGTTGGACTCGATGCAAACTCCTTTTCGGCTAAAGAAGTTGACTACGCCCAAAAACATCTGCGCATTCTTTCTGGGCTTTACGGGCTTGTTTTTCCACTGGATCTTATTCAGCCTTACCGCTTAGAGATGGGGACAAAGTTTGCTTGCGGTGAAAGTAAAAACCTTTATGAGTTTTGGAGTGAGAACTTAACGGCCGAACTTCATCAGTCTTTAGGAAAAGATAAAACGCTTATTAATTGCGCGAGTAATGAATACTTTAAATCTGTAAATACGAAAAACTTAAAAGATGTAAAAGTGATCACTCCAGCTTTCAAAGAAAAGAAAAATGGCGAGTTTAAAATGATTGGCCTATTTGCCAAAAAGGCCCGAGGAATGATGTCTCGCTATATTATTCAAAATCAAATCGAAAAAAATCAGGATCTTTTAGATTTCGATTTGGATGGATATAAATTTAATAAGAAGCTCTCGACTGAGCTAAATCCCGTTTTTACTCGTTAAGTATCCCCAAAAGTGCCAAAAGGTACGCGGTACC
>JAURQB010000167.1 GCA_030836365.1 Bdellovibrionota bacterium
GGGCTAACATAGATATCATCAGCACCAGGAAGATAATTATAATCTGGAGATCTTAGAAATCCAAAACCATCAGGCAAAATTTCAAGAACACCATTTCCAAAAATCTCTTCATTGTTTTTAGCTCTTGCTTTTAAAATAGCAAAAATAACCTCGTGCTTTTTTAAAGCCCCTGGGTTTTCAATGTTCATCTCAGTGGCCAATTGAGTCAACTCACCAATACTTTTTTCTCTCAATTCATTCAAATGCATCTACTAATACTCCTTAAATAATGACGATAATCTGAAAATATGTTTATTGAATTAGGTTTTTTAAATTAAAAATAGACGAAAAAATGCCTCTAAATATCGTTAACTAATTAATTTTATTGAACTTTTAAAAATCTTTCCTACTAATTGAAGTACAGAAATGAAATCTAAACAAGAATACTCACATAATAACTCGATAAGTTTCGATGTCAAGATTTATCATTGATCAAAAAAAAGCTACAATGACTTATGACTAATGCTGAAAAATACGACAGACAAACAATCTTATGTATCGATTATGGAACTAAAAATATCGGGTTTTGCTTATATAAAATTGGAATTGATCCTTTTCCCATGCCATTTTTACAAATCAAAAACAAAACAACCGACGCTTCTATCAGCTCAATTATTGAAATAATCAATGATGAATGCGTGGATATTATTGTCCTCGGACTTCCTCTTCATAAAGATGGTAACGACAGCGAGATGACAAAAATGGTTAGAAGTTTCAAGTCCCAACTTGAAACCCAAAAGCTCCCTCCTATTCAATTTCAAAATGAGTTTCTTACCTCATATGAAGCTGAGGACCGAATGAAAAGTTCAGCCCGTTATAATTTTAAAGTAGATAAAAACCAAGTGGATAGCCTCGCCGCTTCAATCATTTTGGAAGAGTGGCTAAAAAATCATCAATAAAATTTGATGTGATTCTTATCTAGTATGATAAAATTTTTGTTAATGAAAAAAATTAAGAAATTATTATACTACGTCCTCGGACTCGCAGTTAGCTCTTCTCTAATTTACGGAGTTTTTATCTATCACCAACTTCAAGTCTGGAAATATGCTGGGCCAGATGCAGTTTTTAAAGTGCGAGCGGGAGAATCTTTTGCCAGAATAAATTATCGCTTAAAGAAAGATGGTTTTATTTCAAACTCAACTGTCTTTTATCGCTTGGCCAAGTTAAAAAGCCTTGTCACTCGTATCAGAGTTGGAGAACACAATATTCCCTCGAACTCCAACATGATTAATATTATTACGATTCTAACGGCAGGTTCTGGAAGTGATATTTCAATTACAATTCCAGAAGGTAAAAACCTGTACGAAATTGCAGAAATACTCGAGTCTCGAGATGTGATCGAGGATAAATCAGATTTTATTCTTGATGCAAAAACTGAATCCCTAACAGACTCCTTGGGAATTCCGGCACAAACCACTGAAGGATATTTATATCCTGACACTTATCGCTTTAGTAAAAATACAGACCCCCAAACCGTAATACGACGAATGGTTAAGAATTTTTTTGAAAAAGTAAAAAAGCTAGATTTTACAAAATCCTCTTTGTCTCCACATGAAGTTATTACTTTAGCATCTATTGTTGAAAAAGAGACCGGAGCAAAGTTTGAACGTCCTTTAATCTCTGGTGTTTTCCACAACCGTTTAAAAAAAAAAATGAGACTTCAATCTGACCCAACAACAATTTATGGAATATTTGAAGACTTTGACGGTAACTTGAGAAAGAAAGATCTACAGCAAAAAACAGATTATAATACTTATCGAATAGGTGGACTTCCGAAAGGGCCTATATCAAATCCAGGCTTAGCTTCAATTAAAGCCGTCTTAAAACCTAAGAAACATTCTTTTTTATATTTTGTCTCTCAAAATGACGGAACTCATGTATTTACAAAAACATACAAAGAGCACCTCGCTGCGGTTAAAAAGTGGCAATTAAATCGTAAAAACCGAAAAGGTAAAAGTTGGCGAGATCTCAAAAAATGATCTCGCCCAAACATACACTCTAGTAATCTAAGCCTGACTTTCGAATATGAACCTTTGGTTTTGATTCGTCATTCATCACTTTACTGGAAATTACTCTGGCCACAACAATCTCATGATCTCCAGGTTTTGATTTACTGACAAATTGACACTCAATAACCGATTTTGCGGCATTTATCGCAACTGCATTTTCACCAAAACGTTCATGTTCAATTTGGGAAAACGGTGATTGCTCATAACCGCTCCAAAAGTGACGCATATATTGGGTATCATGGTCCCCAACAATGTTAATTGAAAAAGACTTACCTGAGGTTATTGCGTCATAACCAGGACGGTCTGAGTTAATGGCAAAACTCACTAATAACGGGCTGAAAGATATCTGCTGAACCCAACTTGCTAAATATCCATCAATTTGTTTCTCTCCTTCGGCCACAACGATAAATAAACCGGATGGTATATGGCCCACCCCTTGTGCGATTTCTGATGCATCCATCATGCCTCCCTTTATTAAGGTGTCTAAAGTTTAGACACCTGGTTAACTCCATAATTTAGGATCTTGATACTACCCCCTAAACTCTGGAAATTTCAAAGTTTTTTTTGGCATTGCTTTTGAAATGTTTTAGCTCAGGAGACAATTATGGACTATTTAAAGTACTCATCGATTTCACTATTTATTCTTATCCTTTGCTCATTCAGCGCAAATGCGGGTGAGATTAATATCGCTATTATTGACACCGGAATTGACCCACATAATTCTGCATTTAAAAATCGTCTGTATGTTGGAAACAATAAAGCGACAAGTGATCACTATGGTGTTGATTTTTCAAAAAATGCCTTTGACAAAAATAGTCCTTATGATGAGCATGGTCACGGAACTCATATCGCCGGAATTATTGCTGAATTAGCACCAAAGGCTAAGTTGCATATTTTTAAGTACTACAATCCACAAGCGTCAGGTGAAGAAAACCTTCAATCAACAATAGACGCACTTGAATACGCTATTAATCTAGGAGTAGATATCATCAACTATTCGAGTGGCGGCCCAGAGCCATCAATTAAGGAAGAAAGACTCTTTAACCTGGCAGAGAAAAAAGGAATTATTATAGTTTCTGCAGCGGGTAACGAGGGAGAGAACATAGATGTTCAAGGTCGTGAGTTTTTTCCTGCGAGCTATCGCAATAAAAATATTATCACCGTTGGTGCTCACAACGATAAGTATGAGCCGCTTAAATCATCTAATTATGGACATGCATCCGTGGATATTTTTGCTCCTGGAAAAAGAATATTATCAACTTTGCCAAACAATCGACGTGGATATTTATCTGGTACATCACAAGCAACTGCATTTGTCAGTGCTAGAGTTTCAAACTTAATGAAAAAAATAAATTCTAAAAATAGTGCAAAGATAAAAAAATACCTTTTTTCAAATTCTTTAAAACAAAAAAATATTAAAGGGCTTTGTCTCTCCAATGGAGCGCTTAACCCGGTAAACGTTATGACCCCTCTAGCTTTTGGAAATTAACCTAATTGCCAAACTCCTTGGCAAAAAATTTTAATTCCTGTTTAATAGTAAGGTGAAAATTCTATATTTTATTTTACCTGTTTTTTTTGGCTCCCTTTATGCTGCTGGATTTCCTCTCTTTGGAACAAAAGTGTCCTTCATCGCTGGACCAATTTTAGGTTTTACGGGATTATTTTACTACTTAGATAGATCAAGAACACTCAAAGAAAGTTTATTTTATTCACTTTTGTATTCTCTTGGGTTTTATTTAACGGGGTTTTACTGGGTACCCAACACTCTCACTGAATTTGGCAATATCCCATTTCCTTTAAACCATGTACTTGGGCTAAATGCCCTATTTTTAATTTCTCCACATATTTTTATTTTTGCAACATTACTTCACATCTTTAAGAAAAAAATTATTAACCAAAACTTACAATACACTATTAAAACTTTATCCTTTTTGATTATTCAATACATAACGCCCCAACTTTTCAGTGCATATCCTGGCCATGCATGGATGAAACTGGCCCCCAATCTTTATCCAGCACCATATTTTGGCGAATATATTTTCTCTTTTATTAGTATTTTAGTTTCTTTTGAACTTCTTCACTTATATCGTGAGAAAACGTTCAATTATGTAAATGTTCTCGTCGCCTTTTTATTCTTTTTATCTTGTTTCATACCTGCAAAAAAAATAAACAACAAAGATTCAATTAACATTCGCGTTGCTCAAGCAAATATTGGAAACAATGCAAAGCTAAGTGCAGAGAAAGGATTACCGAATTCTGTCCATAAGGTATTAAGAACGTATCAGGATCTAAGCACGAAAAAAACCGAAAAAAAAATTGATCTTATTATATGGCCTGAAACTGCATACCCTTATTCACTCGCCCCGTTTGTTTTAGAAAAAGATTACCAGTTTATGCCCAGGGTATTTAAAGATATTCATCAACGCATGAATGCTGATATTTTTTTGGGAGGCTACCTGCAAGATAGAAAAAGTAAATATCACCAAACTTTTAATTCTGCTTTTTTTATTCATAAAAATAAAAACACAAAGGTCTACAACAAAAACAAACTTTTACCGTTTGGAGAAAGCCTTCCATTTACAGAAGGCATCAACAATGCAATCCATTCAATAATCCCCAGTATCTCATTTTTTTCAAAATCAAACTCTAGCACATTATTTAGCTCAGTTTCTAATACTGGCACACCTTATCGATTCGTTGGCTTTATTTGCTACGAAGCCCTATCTCCTAGCCTATTAAGAAAGCATATTAACCTACACTCAAAAATGCCTCAATTCTTAATCAACCTAACGAATGACTCTTGGTACGGAGAAACAAGTGAGCCTGAGCAACACCTTTTTCTTTCTAAGTGGAGGTCTGTTGAGTTCAACCTCCCAATGATTAGAAGTGCAAACACTGGAATATCGACGATAATTACTAATGATGGCCGAGAATTAAGTCGAACAGGAATTAATAAAATAGAAACTCTTGATGCTATATTTGAATTTCCAAAAAAACCTAAAAAAACATTCTTTTTAACATGGGGAATATTACCAACAATACTTTTTGGACTAAGTGTTTTAATCTTTAATATAATATTACTTAGAAAACCCTTCTTTAAGTAAATCGTGGATCCGAATAAACCCTAAAAATTTTTTATCTAATAACACAGGCATTATTGATATTTGCCTTTCAGGAGCTTCCATTAAAACTAATGCCTGCGATGCTAATTGATTAGGTTTTATTGAAACAGGGTTTTTATTAATTAAAAGTTCTAATTTTGTTTTTAGATTATAATGCTTCGTAAATGCACGCCTAATATCGCCTTCAACTAATATTCCAACAAACTCATCATTTTTAACGATGGCACAACCACCAAGATTATTTTCGGTCATCAGCAAGATTGCCTCTTGTAATGTATTCTCCGGTGCTAGAACAGGACATTCTCTGGCTTTCCACATCAAACTTTCAACTTTCATCAGAAGTGATTTCCCTAACAGGCCTCCAGGATGATTAACGGCAAACCCTTCTTTAGAAATGCCTGATACATTTTCATAGACAACGGCCATTGCGTCACCAACAGCTAGCGCAAGAGTTGAACTTGTAGTAGGTGCTTGATTATTTATACACGCTTCTTTTTCAACACTACAATCAAATACTAGTTTACACCTTCTTGCGATTGAAGAGTTTACATTCCCCAAGAGACCGATTGCATTTTCATCGATGGGCAAATAAGGCAAAAGTTTAATAATTTCGTCTGTCGTGCCAGATTTAGATAAAAAAACAAAGACATCATTTTTGGTTACTCTACCAAGGTCTCCATGTAGTGCTTCCACTGGATGAAGCGAATAGGAAGATAAACCAAGGCTCGAAAAGGTAGAGGCAAGCTTAGAACCGATTTGCCCAGACTTACCAATTCCAACAAAAACTAGACTACCGCTACGATTAATCAGTTGATGGAAGAGTTTTTCTAATAGATCAATTTGATCATCAGTAATTTTACTTTTAGCAGATATTATTGCATTTGCCTCAATCTCTAATACACTCTTAAATAATTTAAAATTACTACTCATTCTAAAACGCCCTAAAAACACTATTTTTTTTCACAAGAGTTGATATAATCATATCTACAATGAATACCCTATTTTCAATAAATTTTAACACAGTCAATAAAAATAAATTTTTAGTTTATTTTTTTACCCTATTTGTTCTTTCAGGCTGTAGCAGTTATGAACATTTTGAATACTTAACCAAAGAGGTTGAGATACCAAATAAAGTTTTTAAATCAAATTATGCTGAAACGTGGACTGCTGTCGTTGCGACGATTAACAAATTTGATCTAGAACTACAAAATCAAGAATCTGGGAGTATAAAAACCAAATGGATCGACAACACGTTAAAACTTAATTTTAGTGACTCTTTTGGAGGGTCTGACGCAGTTAAAGCGGCGAAATTTAAATTAATCATTAATGTCATCAGAGGTTTTCAGAGTTCCCAAGAAGTAACAAAGGTAACGATTTACAAGAGGCAATTAGTTAATCAGGACTTTCTACAAGGGTGGAAGGTAATACCAAGTGACCAGATTGAGGAACAGACATTATTATATAGGGTAGAGAGAGCTTTATTAATTGATCAAAAAATAAAGGCGATTGAAAAAGAAAAAATTAAAGCAGAAGAAATGAAATTCGGAATTTAAAATCAATTTATTATCAAAGAATAATCTTTTTAATTGCCTGATTTATATCACCTCTAATTCCCGCTCCCATGCTTGAAGACTGTAATTTTCGTAAAGCAGGAATCGCCTCCTTAACCTTGAGGCTAGACAAAGTTGAAATAATTTTTTTAACCACCTCTGATGGCTTCATTCCACTTTTTGTATTAATGTAATTACTAGAATCACCGAGCATTTTTAAAACATCCATTTTTAAACCATATATTTTAAGTACTGAGATGGTATCTAAAGCCTGCTCTCTAATAACATAGGATCTATCAGACAATAATTCTCGATATTCCTTAATTGGATATACAATTTTTAATGATTTTAAGGATTTTACCGCAGCACTTCGAATCATCCAATTTGGATGTGATAAATATTTAACCATTAAGTCAGATGACTTTGTTCCCATCGTTTTACCAACTAATACTAAGCTCAACCACCTGCTTCGGTCCGGAAAGTCATTATCCCTAATAACCGACAAAAATGATCTTATAGATTCTCCTGGCTTGTCAGCAAGTATTTTTTGTACAATTTTTACATCGCTGGTAGAAAGTTTTTCACGTTTCAATATTTCTTCTAAGCTCGAATTTGCATATAACTCATTGAAAATAAATTGATAAAATATAGTCGTTATAAATAAAAGGTTACCCAAGCATTTTTTCAAATTCATCTAATAGTTCCTCTGCACTTTTATCATTTTGAGGAGATGAGCTTTTATCTTTATCATTTTCACTCTCCTCACCTTCTTGCTCTGACTTCATTGAAACTAAATTTGAATCGACCTCTTCTTCATCAGCCTCACCGTCATTTTCCACACTCACATCACTTACTTGTTTATTATTATTTTCTGTCTCATCAATTTTCTTTTCAATATCTGAAAGTTCGTCACTCGCCACATTGGCCTTGGCGCCATCTCCGAGATCTGCAACGGCTTCAATTTCCTCAGTGATTGACATCACGCTCTCGTCTACTTCTTCGACCAAGCTCTTATTTTTTACAGTCTCGCTATCACTTGCAGATTTGCCAAATATATTACCGCCTTTGACCTTTACAGACCCAAAGCTTCTCTTCTCATCACCAAGGTTGAGGTCTTTTTTCTCCTTAGATAGCTCATCGGTACCTTCTCCATTTTGAGGTCTTTCTCCTGCTTTCTCGCCAGGAATGATAGTAACCGTATCTTTTTGTACTTTTTCGCCTTTAATGAATATTAAATCATCCACTTCCTCGGGGGCGCCACTAACAACTTCAGTCTCCTCCTCAATTATCTCCCCAATATTTAACTTTTTTTTCAAATCGTTATTTTCAATTTTTAAATCTCGAAGCATCACCAAGTCGTCTTCTACAAGTTCAAATTCCTTAAGCTTATTTCGGAGCTCCTCATTATCTTCTCTTAATTTATCTAGCTCTTCATCAGTCATCCCGTCTTTAGACACATTACTATCTAAATCGACCGGAACCTTTTTTTCTAATTGGGTTATGACCTCCTCTCGATTTTGTAAGCTACTTTTAAGCTCGCTAATTTCGGCAGAAAGTTTTTGCATCTGTTCGGTAATGATGGATATAGATGGGGCTGAGTTAGATAATTCATCCGCCTTAACTACACTCGCAAATTTTGATTCAGATAGGATATCACTACCCTGAGCTAGTCTATTGCCATCTAGAGTGTCTTTATAGTCACGAATCAAACTTTCTGGGATTTCATGCGAGTAGTTTAAGTATTTATTTCTATTTTTGATCCAATAAAAAATCAAACCAGATGACGATAAAAATAATAACCAAAACATAAGAGTTATTGTTTCTGGAACAAACTCGACAATCATATTTATTAATTCCATACGGGCACAACCTTCCTAGTTTATACACTGGAATAAATTATAACTTAAATCGTCATGCTAGCTAATAAAATGGAATAATCTGCTAACCTTTTAACCTCGTTAATAGGTCAACTTTAATATTTGCAGAACAAGCAATGATTGATTGATGAAATGGAGAAAATGTTTCATCGTCTAAATTAAAAACACTTAGACCAGACTCGAGACAAATAAGTCCACCAGCAGCGACATCCCAAGGCGCAAGCCCCTTCTCCCAAAAACCATGCCATGATCCTCTAGCAAGGTAGCACAAATCCAAAGCAGCACTTCCAAGTCGTCTAACACCTCTTGAGGCCATCATCATTTTTTTAAATACTTCAAATTCTTGATCAAACTTAGCGCCTTTTTCTCCCGCAAATCCAGTGCAAAGCAATGAGTCCTTGAGTCGCCCTGGCCTGTCAAGATCTCTACTGATTAAAGCTCGATCTTTTCCAACATCCTTGTTTTCATAAAATGCACCCTCACCTTTTCTTGCACTAAAAAAATCTCCTCGAACAGGTCTGTATACAATTCCAACAATTGGCATTCCGTTAAAACAAAGCGCCACGCTGATAGAAAAATAATCAAAACCACTTAAAAAATTACTTGTCCCATCAAGAGGGTCAATCATCCAAGAATATCCACTCATGAGCTCACTTTCATCATAGTTTTGGATAAAAGAATTCTCTTCTGCACAAAACTTTGCCTCGGGAAGAATTTTTTTCAATCCATCGATAAGAAAATTTTCTACATTTTTATCAGCCTCACTAACAAGGCCTTGTCCCTTTTTATAATCGATTTTCAAATCCGCTCTTTTGTTCCAAAAATCTCTAAGAAGATCACCTGCTGAATAAATAAGATTTTCGAGAGCTGTATAGTCGATCAGATTTTTAAGAGCTATATGATCAATAACTTTTTTATTCATCCCTATTTCCTAGCGCCTTTTCGAGTTCCGTAACTTCCTCATCATCAAGTTCAACCGCTGGAATCGTATAACCTTCAGATAACCAATTTCCTAAGTCCAGTTCTTTGCATCGTTCGGAGCAAAATGGTTTATCCTCAGATTTATTTGGATCAAATTTTTTTTGGCAGATTGGGCACTTCATATTTTAGTCCTTTAATACAGAAGAATTACTTTTTAATTGCAGCTGTATTTTATTAGCGAAATCCATATCAACAATAGAGTTCTGATTGATGACTCCACCGCTAATTAAACTTACTGAGTTAGTTAATAACATCATGTGATGATTTTCAACCATCGAAATATGTAAATTTTCTTCTCCACGAACGAATCCCATTGAGATTAGAATCTGAGAAGTTTTTTCGATAATTATACCACTGTATATTTTTGCGGCTAATTGAGAAGTCCAGAACTTCTTATGAACCTGATCAATAAGAATAATATTGGAGGTTGATGTTTCTAATAAATCACCTTTTCTAGAAACATATAAAACATCATCAAATCCATCTCTCAGCGCATGTCGAAGATCGAAATTCTGGGCCATATACGCACCACTCTTGCCAAAAGGCATAACATCTTGTGTTCTCTCAACAACTTTCAATGTTTTTACATCAGTTACTTTTTGATTTAAATCTCTCAAGTAAATCTGTGAAAATAACTCTATTTCTTCAGAGATTTTAAATTCAGACATTGCAGGGATGAGAGAAATTCTAAAGTAAAAATCTCCCGCGACATCTTTGTTTGATTCGATCGCTTTAAACAATAAATTTCGAGTGCTTTCAATAAGATTTTCGTAGTAAAAGTCTTCAAATATATCTCCGTAATAAGCCTTTAAGTTCCTAGAAAAACGCTCTAAATGGTCATTCAAAAACATAGGCCCATATTGATATGTTCGACCGGAAATAAAAAAATTTTCCCCCAGCCAAAATGCACGATTTTTTCGCAGGAGATAATGAATACTTTTTTCAGCAATTTCACCTTTTGATGATGCCCATTTAATGATTTCTATAGTAAACCTCGTCTGATTAAATATTTAAAAGTTTGGGTAAGATGAGTTTATTAAAATTACTGATTATTGGCCACGGTTCCCAGGCAAAGGCATGGTCAACCAACCTTCAAAAGTCTAATGCTTCTGTCACCATTGGGTTACGCTCAGGATCTCCTAGTATTGCCAAGGCAAAAGAATCTGGGCTCCCCGTCATCGAACTGGATAAAGTCAAAGACATAAGCGACTTTGACGCTATTATTTTACTAACTCCTGATGATAGTCACTTGAAGGTTCTTGAACTTTTACCAAATAAACATCGCGAAGCTCAACGAATTATTTATGCTCACGGCTATTCTTTAGAAAAAGACTACCTGCATCACAGGTTTCCGAATTTTTCTCACTTACTACTGGCACCGAAAGCAATAGCCTCTGAAGTTATTTTACTTCATCAGCAAAACAAGCCGATTCCTGCTGCTTTTAGCTTGGAGCACGCAATAAACCCTGCTTCTGACCTTGAGGTCATTCAACGGATCGCTAATAGCGTTGGGATGACTGGGCGTTTAATACAAACGACATTTAAAGAAGAAATGTCCTGTGATTTATTTTCTGAGCAATCTATTTTGTGTAGTGTTTTACCACGCGTCATAAAGCTTAGTTATGACACACTCGTACAAAATGGAGTCTCTCAAGAGCTTGCTTTTCTCGAATGCTGCCTTGAGTCAAGGTACATCCTCAACACTTTGCTTAAAGTTGGTTTTCCCAAATTCTTCGATATTATTAGTCCAAATGCATTAATTGGAGCAAATAAAGCAACAAATAAACTTTTTGATGAAAAGTTTGAGCAAAAGTTTAAGGACCTATTCACAGATATAGAGAGCGGAAAGTTTTACCAAGAAATAGAATCCGCTGATATTGACACATTAAGAAAAAAAATGGTTTCTCTCTATAGCGAAGGTGATATAGAAGTAACGAGAAACACACTGCAGGAATATTTAAATTAGGAATATCCATGAAATGGACCACCAAAAAATTTAGGCAAATAAAGTCAAAAAGCGAGCGGAAAAAGCTGACGATGCTAACTTGTTATGACTTTCAGACTGCTAATGCCTTAAATAAATCAGAAATTGATTTAATCCTTGTTGGTGACAGCTTAGGCAACGTCGTTTTAGGGTATGAGACAACTTGCCGTGTTTCTATCGAAGAAATGATCGTTTTTGGGTCTGCGGTAAAAAGAGGTGCACCTGATAAATTCACTGTCATCGATATGCCTTTTGGCACTTACGCCAATAAAAGCCTGGCGCTTGAAAATGGCATCAAACTTTTTCAACAAACTGGTGCAGAGGCATTAAAACTTGAGGGAGCAAACGAGCAAGTTATCGGATCAATAAAATCTCTCGTCAATACAGGGATTCCAGTTATTGGCCATATTGGTTTAACTCCTCAATTTTTTCATCAACAAGGCGGCTACTTTACCCATGGAAAAACCGCTGAAGAAAAAGACATCCTCGTTCAACAAGCAATCGATATTCAAAATGCTGGCGCCTCCCTAATTGTACTTGAATGCGTGACAGAAGAAGTCGCCACAAAAATTACTGAGAGACTGACAATTCCAACAATTGGCATTGGTAGCGGCGAGTCTACAGATGGACAAGTTCTTGTGATAAATGATCTATTAGGTTCTGGCGTAAAAACACCTCCAAGTTTTTGTAAACCAGTTAAAAACTTTTATGAAGAAAAACTAGATGCCATTTCAACGTTCATTTCGATAACGAATGAAACGACAAGCAAGTCTAGTATATCGTTGAGAGACAATGAGAATATTTACAATTGATCAGGGAAATACCCACTCATCAATTGTTTGTTGGGAAGGTAACCACCCGACTAAAGTTGATTCGATTCAAGATCAAACTGCACCTGTGATTACTTCTGCTGTTGGAAAAAATAAATACCCCCTTAAAAGTATCGATCTTTCACAAGTCCCAGATCTTTTCTCCAAATGTTTGCTCGACGTTAAGTATTGTCCATCTCTTGGAATCGATCGCTTAATGGCCGCTATTGGCGCGCGAATTTTATGCCCTCAAAAACAAAATATTCTGATTATCGATGCCGGAACTTTTACGACAATTGACACTGTCACAGGTAATCAGTTCCTCGGAGGTTTAATTATTCCTGGAGATACAGCTCTAGCAGATAATTATTCAAAAGGCTCAAATCTTTATTCAAGTAATTTTGATATCGGAGATTATCCTTTTAACTCTACTCAAGATTGTATGACGAAAAGTGTTCCTTTTGTTTTGGAGGCGACGTACCAGAGGATTATCTCAATAATGGATATTGCCCATATTTTTATTTCAGGAGGCAACCACGCTTTTCATCAAGAGATATTAAAAAAAGTCGTGAAGTCAAAAATCGACATCACAGTCGACTCCATTTTGGTTCATCGAGGTATGAAGTATTTTTACGACGAACACTTAGGCAATAATACTTTTCCCAGGGAGAAAACATTATGAAATACCTTCTCTATATCACTGGGTCTATATCTTGCTACAAATCTATTGATCTTTGTCGCGCTCTTATCAATGATGGACATCAAGTTATTGTTCTCTTGAGTCAGGCGGCAGAAAAATTTATCAAAAAAGACATTTTTTTATACTTAGGTGCGAACGCAGCTTACATTCATGATGATGACTTTTCTTCGCCATCAAAGGAGATAAGACATATTGAGCTATCCAGATGGTGTGATTTTTTTGTCGTTTGCCCAGCTTCAGCAAATACCATTTCACACCTTGCAAGTGGTACCACGAAGGATCTTGGCTCTACTATTTTTCTTGCACTAGATGAAAAGGTTCAGAAGCTTATATTTCCTGCAATGAACACAAAAATGCTAGAAAACTCGATTATCAAAAATAAAATTAAAGAGCTTGAATCAGTTATTAATATAACAGTTTTCCCTACTGAATATGGCGAGCTTGCCTGTGGAGAAGTTGGTGCTGGGAAGTTATTAGACATCGAAAAAATAAAAACGATCCTTACTTCGTGGCCTCTAGTTAAGTATCCTAAAAAAGTACTCATTAGTACAGGAGCTTCAATCTCCCCTTTAGATGATGTTCGATATTTAACGAACCCTGCATCAGGAAAGACTGGATTAAAGTTGGCGCAAAAGTTCCTACAACAGGGGTACGATGTTTCTCTCATCACGGGAATCTACTCAAATGAGTTTTTTCAAACCCTGAAAGATCACCCGAGTTTTAGCCTTCATTGCGCGGCAACAGCAAATGATTATCTACGCCTAACAGAAGAAATGATAAATGATTGCGATGTATTCATCTCTGCAGCTGCTATTTGTGATATTTCCTTTAACTATTCTGCGGGTAAAATGAAAAAAGAGACTCTTAGTAGAACTCTTGAAATTCATCAATCGCCAGATGTCTTAAAGAAAATGATCAACAAGAAAAAAGAAAATCAATATTTCATCGGATTCGCGGCAGAGTCTGAACTCACTGAAGAAATGTTAAGAAAGAAGTGGGAGTCAAAAAAAGTCGACCTCCTCATTGGAACGGAAGTAAATAGTGGTGCAAAAATAGGTAGTACCACAATGGGATTTAAGACAAGCACGGCAAATTATAAAATATATGAAAATAAAAAGATCTCATACGAAGGTATACTCAGCAAAAAAGATCTGTCTCAAATGATATTTGAAAAGGCCAATCAATGGTTAAATTAATAAAAACGAAGAAAGAACTCATCGATATTAGAGCTAGTTTAAATATAAACGCCTGTCACGCTCAAGTTCAACCCTCTGTCGGTTTTGTCCCTACAATGGGAAACCTGCATGCTGGGCATTTATCTCTGATAAAACAAGCAGAAGTTCAATCTGATGTTATATTTGTTTCTATTTTTGTTAATCCCACTCAATTTGGGCCGAATGAAGATTTTGCTAATTACCCAAGAACTCTAGAAGAAGACCTTGATAAAATAAACTCACTAAAAATAGAAAAACCCCTATATGTTTTCGCCCCTCTTGAAATTTCAGATGTCTATCCTGCAAACTTTCAAACCGAATTTAGTTTACCGGCCCTTGATGCTAGTCTTTGCGGTGCGAGTCGGCCTGGCCATTTTAATGGCGTCCTAAGTGTGATCTATCACCTGTTTAACTTAATTAATCCATCGGTCGCAATATTTGGTCAAAAGGATTACCAGCAGTACTTCATTATAAAAACTTTTTGCCAAGATTTTTTTCCATCTATCTCAATATTAAGTGGACCTATTGTAAGAGAAAAAAATGGACTCGCACTATCTAGCAGAAATGGATATTTAAGTGAGATAGAAAAAGAAGAAGCCTTATACTTATCAAAGACGTTAAATAAGCTTGCATCTTCGTGGGTAGAAGACAAAGGTCTTGAGATTAAAGAGTTTAAAAAAGATAAAAAAAATCTAGTTTGGGACTACTTAGAAATACTAGATGCAAAAAACCTTCTGCCTGTCACTCAAAAAACGAAATCAGCATTATTTGCTGGTGCAATGTTTGTTCACAATAAAGTTCGTGTGATCGATAATTTAATACTGGATTTAAAATAATGTTTGATCAAGATTACCAAATTCAACAAAAAGATAAAGTTGTTTTAGTTTCTGTAACGTGTCCAACCTTAGAAAAACTAAATACACCGAGTAAATCGCAAACATCCATTGAGGAATTAAAAGACCTAATCAACACCCTTAACCTCGAGTACACAGGTGATTTTATTCAAAACCGGAATCAGCTCGATGCTGGATCCATTGTCGGAACAGGAAAGCTTGAGGAAATAAAAGATTTTGCAAAAGAAAATAAGGCGAATCTTCTTATCTTTGATCTCGAATTGACTGCAGGACAAATTAGAAAAATAAAAAAAATCACAGGCATTGACGTCATCGACCGCTGCCATGTCATTCTTGAAATTTTTGCGCGTCATGCAAGGACGAGAGAATCTAAAATCCAAATTGAAATTTCGAGACTTGAATATTTATTACCTCGCCTATCAGGTTACTGGACTCACTTATCCAGACAACGTGGTGGAGTCGGAGTTCGAGGTGGAGAAGGAGAGCAACAAATCGAGCTTGATCGACGGATAATTAGAAAAAGAATTTCTCAATTAAAAGAAGAGTTAAAAGAAGTCATCAACTCAAGAGAACAACAAGGTAAAAAAAGAAAAAATAGAGTTTTATCAGCAGCTTTAATTGGCTACACAAATGTTGGAAAAAGCTCTCTTATGAATCGCCTTTGTCATGGTAATGTGCTTGAGGAAAACAAACTTTTTGCAACATTGGACTCTACATTTAGAACTCTTAGTCCAAATACAAAGCCTCCTCTAGTTCTTATTGACACGGTAGGTTTTTTGAACAACCTACCTAACACACTAATTGACGGATTTAGAACAACTCTTGATTCTGCTCAAGAAGCAGACCTATTAATTATTGTCTGTGATGTTTCCAACCCTGAATGGGAGGAGCAACTAAACGTAACTTATGAAGTAATGGATAAGTTAAAAATTAATAAAAAAGAAAAGCTAATTATTTTTAACAAAATAGATCTGGTAGAAGATCAGATTAAATTAAAAATTATCAAAAGAACTCATGAGAATTCTTATTTGGTTAGTGCCTACAATCAGAAAGACATGCAGTCTTTAAAGAATTCCATCATTGATAAAATCTTAGAAAAACTAGATCACTTTGACGTTTTTATTCCTTATGAGCAAGGACACCTCCATTCCCAAATTTTAAAACAGACAAATATTTTAAAAACTACTAATCACGACAATGGAATTTTTTATCGAATTAGAACACCTGAGTTTGTTTTCAATCAACTTGGCGTCAATAAGTACTTACTAGGACCAGGGCATCAATACCACTAAAGCCTAATTAAAAAAGCTCTGACCTAAAATAATAAGCAATCACAACAATTAAAAGTGAAAAAAAAATGGATAATATAAGAGTTAAGCGATCTTTATCCATTAATTAGCTCTTGCAGAAAATTGCGAAATTTTAAGATATCAAGAGGCTTATCTTGAAAATGATATTTTGAGTTCCAGCTTAACTCTTCATCATGTTGAGATTTAAAAAAAACAGCTTCAACTGTTTCAGCTTGATCGCCTAACGTGGCCGGATCAAACGAATCTAAATCAACAAAAACGTAGGATGGATCGAGGTCTAAAAATTGTCCTGAGCATTCTTCCCATGCAGAATAATCATAAAAATTAAACCCTTCTAATGTCGCCATATTTTTTACGGTTTCTGAAAAAAGTGATTGTTCTCCGAAATAAACGATATTTTTTGCCATCTTAAACTTCTTTTGTTTCAACATCCTTACAAGAACGTGTTAAGCTTTTTTCCATTGTAGTCGAAAAAAGAGAGTCAATCTATGAATAAAATTACCATTATTGATCCTATGACTGAGCAAGTTCTCGATGAGTTCACACTAGATCAAGAAGATCTCGCCCATCAAAAAGCAACAGAATATGAAAAGTTAAATATTAGTGTCTCTTTAGTCTTCCCAAGCTCCGTAGAGCAGCTTGGAGTTGCACTAGGTGTCGATAAAAATCAATTGGATGGTTTGAAGTGTGCCATGAACGAAGAGTTAAGTTCTCATAACGAATAACCAGCGCATGTCCCCCTTACACATTCAAAAAAGCAATAAAAAAAGGGCGAGTTAAAAACTCGCCCCAAAACAAATCTATATGAAATAGCTTATTTATTCTTTATCTAGAGAAAAACCTTTCAGTTTGTCGGCCATCGTACTTGTTGCCGTCTCTACTGTTAAACCAGCAGTAGAAGTTTCAGCAGCAGCACCAACAGCTTTCATCGAAAGTGCGATTTTCTTAGACTCTTTATCAAGAGAGATGACCATAGTTTTAACTGCGTCACCACGCTTAACAACGTCTGCTGGGTTCTCAACTCTCTCGTCAGATAGTTCAGAAATATGAACAA